>DASXAN010000553.1:0-3009 GCA_036406755.1 Gemmataceae bacterium | reverse complement strand
TGGTCCTGGACCGGGACAAGAAGCTGGTCGGGATCGTGGCGATGGCCGACCTGGCGGTGGACGCCGGCCGGGAGGCCCGGCCGGCCGCCACGCTCCGGGAAGTGTCCGAGCCGGCCGAGCCGCGGCGGTGACCCGCCGGCCGGAATCCCGGGGAAAAGGAAAGGGGACGTCCGTCTTTTCCAAGCATGAAAAGATGGGCGTCCCCTTCTCCTTCCCTTATCCTTCTCCCGACCGGCGGCGGTCCGGGAAGTAGTACCCGCCCTCCGCGGTGAACCGGGCCGGCCCCTGCGACGCCGGCGCGAGGCGGCATTCCACGATCAGGTCCGGGAGGATGTCGCCGGTCTCGACGGGCGGCGGACTCGGGAGACTCGGGCCGTCGTCCGACCGGCCGAAAATCGCGTCGTAGACCTCCTGCCGGTGGATCGGGACGTCCTTCGGCGCCACGATCCCCAGCCGGACCTTGTCCTCGCGGATCTCCACCACGGTGACGACGACATCGTTGTTGATGACGATGCTCTCGTTCTTCTTCCGGGACAGGACCAGCATGGCAGACCTCCTGTTCGCGGCAACGCCTTGGGCGGTGCCGGCCATTGTACCGCCGGGCGGCGGCCGCGGCGCTCCTCGTTCGCCGCCGACCCCGCGCCTGACTTGATGGCGGACGGGCGGCCGGATCCCGGTGGTTCCTGATAGCGGCCGCGGTCTCGCGGTCGCCGCCCCTCTTGCGGGTATCGAGGGGTGCCGCCGCCCGGCGAGTTCGTCGCCGCGCCGGGCGGCACCTTTTCGCCCGGAACCTCGCCCACGACCGACCGATGGCCGACCGCCCGGCGAACGACGCGTCGCCCCCGCGGGTGAGCATTCTGCGGTGCATGGTGTGCGGCAACACCGTGGAGTGCAAGCCGGCCGACCTGATGCGCATGACGCGGACGGGTTGGCTGCGGTGTTGCGGGGAGGTGATGACGCTGTTCACCCCGGCCGACCCGTCGGGCCCGCCGCCGGCGCCGCGGTCCTGAGCAGCCGTCGCACGGGGAGGGCGGCGGCACCGGGGATGCTCGGTGTGACCGAACCGGCGGCGGGCGACGGCAGCGGGAACCCCGTGATCAGGGGCCGCGCGTCGTCCGCCGCCTCCTCACGCCGCGGTCACCGACCCTTTTCCACCGCCACCGCGTACACGTGTTGCCGGCCGTGCATGTTCGACCGGAACACGACCCACTTGTTGTCCGGCGTGATGGTCAGGTTCGGCTCCAGGCTGTAGTCGTGCTTCGACAGGTCCGCCAGTTTCTCGACGGCGAACTTGCCGACCTTAACCGGCTCGCCGCCGACCGTGATCGTCTCGGCCGGGGCGTCTGTTGGCGTGAACAGGAAGATCGCCTGGGTGTTGCCCGGCGGGTCGAGCCGCCGGCCCTCCGGCAGCGGCGTGTGGTTGGCGACGCTGCCCGGCCCGCCGCCGTCGCCGGCGAACAGCTTGCCGTCGCGGGAGACGTTGTAGTGCACCGACCAGTTCTCCCGGGCGACCGGGTAGCGGATACGCTCGCCCGTCTCGACGTTCACACCGGCCAGCCAGAACTCCTTCGACCGCGGCGTCTGCAGGTCGTACCAGACCCACTTACCGTCGTGGCCGAAGAACTCGTGGCCGGCGATCTCGTAGAGCATGGTCCGCTTGTGCAGCAGCTTCAGCCCGGTGCCGTCGGTGCGGATCGTCCAGACGCGGTCCACCTGGTGCCAGGCGCCCTCGTGGCAGAACAGTAGCCGGTGCGGGTCGGCCGGCGACGCCTGCAAGTGGTTGAGCCATTCGGTCGAGTAGTGGATTTTCTTGGCGACGCCGGTCTTGATGTCGGTGACGACCAGGGCCAGCGACCGCCCGCCGGGCCGCAGCCGGCCGGGGGGCTCGTCCCGCCGCACCAGGTCGGCGGTGACCAGCATCGGCAGGCCCAACTCCTTCACCTTCGCGGCGGCGTCGGGGTCTGGGACGATGCCGGCGACGAGCGTCTCGTCGGCGTTGACGACCGTGCCGCGGGCCATGGTCACCTGCCGCGATTCTTTCGTCTCGAGGTTGGTGGCGTGGAGCGCCCCGGACTTGAAGTAGTAGACGTCCGGCGTCCGCCAGGCGGTGGCGATGGCCCGTGCGTTCGGCACGACGACCTCGGCCGCGACCGGCTCCTTGCCGAGCTTCGTCAGGTCCACGGCGACGATCCCCGTGCGGGTGTTGAAGATGAATTTGTCGCCCCTGGGGGTGTAACTGTTCTGGTGGAAGTACAGGCTCGACCCGCCGTCGTCGCCGGACA
The DNA here is from genome assembly GCA_036406755.1 of Gemmataceae bacterium. Lineage (GTDB taxonomy): Bacteria > Planctomycetota > Planctomycetia > Gemmatales > Gemmataceae > DASXAN01. Next base: position 727 of record DASXAN010000553.1, on the reverse strand, counting down.
GCCGGATGATGCGGTGCCCGGTGGTGGGGTCGATCCAGTCGGTCGGCGGAGAGTCGGCCGGCGTTGCCGAGCCGACGAGGGTGAGGGCGAGGATGAAGCCCGGCAGAAGGGTGTGCGGTTTCATGGGGACGGCCTGGAGGGAGGGCGGCGGTCCACGTCAGTGCTCAGCGTATCCCACCGCGGGGCCGTCCGCCACCTGCCGTCCGCTGGCGGACGGCCCGGCCGGACCCGGTATATCCTGGTAGCCGCCCTGCGCCGGCGGGACCGCCCGTCGCCGGCACACCGTCTCACATCCGAGCAGGGGACTACCCATGTCATCGAGCAGCGGTCAGATCGATTGCCCCGCGGGCACGGATCGGGGGGTCGCCGCGGCCATCGAGCGGGCGTTCCTGGCGAACCTCCGCCGCGGGCTGGTGGGCAAGCGCGGGTTCGAGGACCCGCAGTGGTCGCCGTGGGCCCGGGCGGACTGGCTGGCCCCGGGCCGCGGGTGCGCCTGTCCGGTGGACGGCCGGCCGGTGACGCCGGCGGAGCTGTCGTGCTACTGGAAGGGGTTCCATTGGCGGACGGTGGTGGGCCAGTGCCCCGCGTGCGGCACAGTCTGGTACGCACCGCCGACCTACGAGCCGGACGACTACCTGGGCGGCGACGCAAGCCGGCGGGCGCGCGAGCAGTTCCTGCGCGACATGGGGGCGGAGTAGACGAGGCGGGGCCGGCGGTCCGGGAGGGC
>DASXAN010000552.1:0-5564 GCA_036406755.1 Gemmataceae bacterium | reverse complement strand
ACGGCGACGGCTGACGGGAGGTTCGTCCGGGCCGCTGCCGGACAAGGTGTGACCCTATCGGTGTTTCTTCACCCGCCCGCCCGGTTCCGAGGTCAATGACATGAACGACACACCCCAGGTCAGTCATGTTGAGCCGTGGATGGTCCGGGACGGGGCGGTTCTTCGGGCGGCGTACCCCGACGGGGTGCCGCCGGAGGAGTACGAGCCGCTGGTATACGTCCTCGCCGACGTGATGTCATTCCGCGGTGTGGCACACCTGTTGGAATACTGTGGCATCCGGGATTACATTGGCGCTTACAATGACGTCCTTGGCATCGTTGACCGCCATGACCTCTATGCCGAAAAGGCCAAGCCGGTCCTCGAAAAGCTGATCCGCCACGGCTACGACCCGACCGCGGACTGACCCGCGCCGCCATTCGGAGTACAGGATGTACAAGCTCCTCCTCTGCTGCCGCTACCTCCGCACCCGCTACCTGGCGCTGGTGTGCATCGTCAGCGTCATGCTCGGCGTCGCCACCCTGATCGTCGTCAACAGTGTCATGGCCGGGTTCAGCAGCAAGCTCAAAGAGCGGCTGCACAGCATGCTCTCCGACATCGTCGTCGAGGCCGCCGACATCGACGGGTTCGGCGACCCCGCCGGCAAGATGCGACGCATCCGCGAGTCGCCCGTCGGCCGGCACGTCGCGGCCGTGACGCCGACCCTGGAGGTGTTCGCCCTGCTCCAGTTCCCCGTCCGCACCGTCAGCGGCGACCAGCACGTCATCACCAAGACGATCAAGCTGATCGGCGTGGACCCGCAGTCGCGGGCGGCCGTCGGCGGGTTCGAGGAGTTCCTGTATTCGCTGGACTTCCGCGACCCGTTCCACCCGCACCTGCACCACACCGCCGCCAACTTCGACCTCGGCCCGCAGGCGCTGGAGCGGTACAACTCCCTGCACCGCCCGCTGCCGCCGCCGCCGGAGCCGCCGCCGGCCGCGGCCGCCGCCGACCCGGCCGGCGACCCGCAAGCGGGTACCCCGCCGCCGCCGGACGAGTGGGTCCACGAGCCGAAGGTCCTCCGCGGGGCGTTCGTCGGCCACGCCCTGGCCAGCTTCCGCGACCGGTCCGCCAAGCCGGGCGAGGTCAAGGACGTCTACCTGCTCGCCCCCGGCGACGCGATCGAGCTGACCACCGTCAGCGGTGTCAACGCCGACGAGGGCGGCCGGCTGACCGGCGTCCGCGACCGCATGTTGGTGACCGGGTACTTCAAGTCGGAGATGAGCGAGACCGACGCCGGCCTGGTGTTCGTGCCCCTCGACTACCTGCAGACGATCCGCGGCATGCCCGACCGGGCGACCAGCCTCCAGATCAAGCTCACCGACTACGCCCACGCCCAGGAGGTCAAGGAGGGGTTGCAGGCGCTGTTCCCCAGCCACTCGTACCTCGTCCAGACGTGGGAGGACAAGCAGAGCGCGCTCCTGGCGGCGATCGGCGTCGAGCGGGGCATCCTGAACGTGCTGTTGTTCATGATCGTCGGCGTGGCCGGGTTCGGCATCCTGGCCATCTTCAGCATGATCGTCGTCGAGAAGACGCGGGACATCGGCATCCTCAAGGCGCTGGGGGCGTCCAACCGCGGCGTCATGGGCATCTTCCTCGGCTACGGCCTGTTGCTCGGCGTGGTCGGGGCCGGCCTGGGGACGGCCCTGGGTCTGACGATCACCTGGAACATCAACGAGATCGAACAATTCATCACGAAGTGGACGGGCCAGCAGGTGTTCGACCGGTCGATCTACTACTTCGACTCGATCCCGACGCTGGTGCAGCCGCTGAGCGTGGTGCTGGTGAACGCCGGGTCGGTGGCGATCGCGGTGCTGTTCAGCGTGCTGCCGGCGCTGCGGGCGGCGATGCTGCACCCGGTCCGAGCGCTGCGGTTCGAGTAAGACATGATTAACCACAGATGCACACAGATGAACACAGATCAGAAATCCTGATTGTGTTTGATCTGTGTTCATCTGTGTGCATCTGTGGTTAATACCTTGGAGTCAGTCATGCTGACCGCGACGAACTTACACAAGTCCTACCGCCGCCACAAGAACGTGGTGCCGGTCCTCCGCGGCCTGGACCTGGACGTCCGCCCCGGCGAGTTCCTGTCCGTCATCGGCGCGTCCGGGTCCGGCAAGTCCACCCTGCTGCACCTGCTCGGCACCCTCGACCGGCCCGACGAGGGCGAGATCCGCCTCGACGGCAAGCGGATCGACGACCTGCCCGGCCCGGCTCGCGACGCGCTCCGTAACCGCACCTTCGGCCTGATCTTCCAGTTCTACCACCTGCTGCCGGAGCTGTCGGCCCTGGAGAACGTGCTGGTCCCGGCCATGATCGACCGGTCGGTGCTCGGCTGGTGGGCACGGCGGCGGGAGTTGCGGCGGCGCGGCGAGGCGGCGCTGGAGCGGGTCGGCCTGAGCCACCGCCTCACGCACAAGCCGCGGGAATTGTCCGGCGGCGAGATGCAGCGGGCGGCCATCGCCCGGGCCCTGATCGGCCGGCCGCGGATCGTGCTCGCCGACGAGCCGACGGGCAACCTGGACGAGGACACCGGCTCCGAGATCATCAAGCTGTTGCGGTCGCTCAACCGCGACGAGGGGCTGACGATCGTCATGGTGACGCACAACCTGGACCTCGTCGCCGCCACCGACCGCGTGGTGCGGATCACCGCCGGGCGGCTCGAGGCGCCCGCCCCGCCGCCCAACCCGGCCTACTCCCTTTTTTCCGAAGCTTGCTAAGCTGGAGGTTGGGGACTCATCCGGCGACGGACCTGAAACCTCTCAGACGGAGCCCGCACCGATGCCCGCCACCCGCGTCTGGATCAACGGCAAACTCTACGACAAGGCCGACGCCAAGATCAGCGTGTACGACCACGGCCTGCTCTACGGCGACGGCGTCTTCGAGGGCATCCGCGTCTACCACGGCAAGGTGTTCCGACTCAAGGAGCACCTGGAGCGGCTCTACGACAGCGCCCGGTCGATCGCCCTGGAAATCCCGATGGGCCGGGACGAGCTGACGAAGGCCGTCGAGGAGACGGTCCGCGTCAACGAGCGGCGGGACGGGTACATCCGCTTGATCGTCACCCGCGGCACCGGCACGCTCGGCCTGGACCCGCGGAAGTGCGACGCCCAGATCATCATCATCGTGGACGGCATCAGCCTGTACCCGCAGGAGCTGTACGACAACGGGCTGGAGATCATCACCGCCGCCACCATCCGCTCGCACCCGGCGGCCTTGAGCCCGCGGGTGAAGTCGCTCAACTACCTGAACAACATCCTGGCGAAGATCGAGGCGATCCGCGGCGGCTGCCTGGAAGCCCTGATGCTCAACCACAAGGGCGAGGTCGCCGAGTGTACCGGCGACAACGTCTTCATCCTCAAGCACGGCGAGCTGCGGACGCCGCCGATCGACGCCGGCATCCTCGAAGGGGTGACCCGCAACGCGGTGATCGGGCTGGCGGAGAAGGCCGGGATGACGGTCAAGGAGATGGTGCTGACGCGGCACGACATCTTCACGGCCGAGGAGTTCTTCCTGACCGGGACGGCGGCGGAGATCATCCCGGTGGTGAAGTGCGACGGCCGGCCGATCGGCACGGGCAAGCCGGGGCCGGTGACGAAGCGGCTGCGGGAGATGTTCAAGGAATTGGTGAAGGAATAGGCCCGCCGCTTGCGGCTATGCGAGCAACCGCCCGCATAGCCGCAAGCGGCTTCGCGATTACGCCAACATCTTCTCGATCACCTTGCCCTCGCGGAACAGCTGGATCGGCCGCCCCGTCGGCGACTGCAATTCCGTGTGCGGGTCCACCCCCAGGCACTGGAACACCGTCGCCCCGATGTCGTCCGGGCTGCACGGGTCCGTCGCCGGGGCCATGCCGTTGGCGTCCGTCGTGCCGTGCACGTACCCCCGCTTCAGCCCGCCGCCGGCCAGGAGCACGGCCATCGACCGGGCCCAGTGGTCCCGGCCGCTGCCGCCCTTGTTGTTGATCTTCGGCGTCCGGCCGAACTCGCCGGCGCAGTAGACGACCGTCGTGTCCAGCAGGCCCCGTTGGTCCAGGTCGGCGATCAGGGCCGACAGCGCCTGGTCCAGCGGCGGCAGCAGATTGTCCTTCAGCCGGGTGAAGTTGTTCTGGTGCGTGTCCCACCCGCCCAGGCTGACGGTGGTGAACCGCACCCCGGCCTCGATCAGCCGGCGGGCGGCCAGTACGCCGGTGCCGAACGCCGACGACCCGTACCGCTCCCGCGTCGCCGCCGACTCCTGGGCCAGGTCGAACGCCTTCTTGGTCTTGTCGGACCGCAGGATGTCCAAGGCCTGCCGGTGGAACTCGTCCAGGCCGTCCACCAGGTCGCCGGCCGCGTCGAGCTTCTGGAACCCCCGGTCGAACTGGCGGAGCAGGTCGTCCCGCTTGGCCAGTTCGTCGAGGGTGAACCCGTTGGGCAGCTGGATGCCGCGGACGCGGAGGGTCATCGCGGCCTGGTTGGCCCTGACGCCGCCCTTCCCGTTGCCGGCCCCTTCAACGTAGAACGGGTTATACCCCGTCCCCAGGTAGCCGGGGCCGCCGGCCTTGCCGCCCCGCAGGTCGCCGAAGCTGACGTACGGCGGCACGCCCTTCTCCACCGGCAGCAGCTTGGCCGCGACCGACCCCAGCGACGGGTACTGGATGGCGGCCGTCGGCTTGTTGCCGGTGGTCATGAACGTGGTGGCGATCTCGTGCGACGGGATCGAGTGGGCCAGCGACCGCACCAGGCTGACCCTGTCCATCACCTTCGCGGTCTTCGACAGGTGCTCGCCGATCTGGACGCCGGGGGCGCTGGTCGGGATCGGCTTGAACTCGCCGCGAATCTCGGTGGGGGCACCGGGTTTGAGGTCCCACATGTCGATGGTGGCCGGGCCGCCGGCCAGCCAGATCATGATGACCGACCTGGCCTTGGCCTTCGGGGCGTCGGCGGCGGTGTCTTTGGCGGCCCGGGCCTCCAGGCGGAGCAGGTCGGCCAGGCCGAGGCCGAGCAGGCCGGCGGAGCCGATCTTGAGGAAGTCGCGGCGGTAGAAGCCTTCGCAGTCGGTCATGGGAGTCGTCCCCTGCGGGCGTGTTCACGTTTCGCGCGGTTGCGAGCGCGAAACGAAAACGTCAATGGTTCAAAATGAACTCGCGCGTGTTGATCAGTGCCCAGAGCGTGTCCTGGAACGCCGCCTGGCGGGCCTTCGCCTCCGGCCGGTGGCGGGCGAACGCGGCCCGCTCGTCGTCGTTCGGCGGCCGCGTCAGGCAGGCGAGGAACAGTTCGTCCAAGACCTCATCGTCGGATGCCTTCGTCTTGAGGAGCTTGGCGAGGCGGTTGTCCCGGGCGGTCAACTTCTGGAGCACGCCGGGGTCGGTCATACGGTAGAGGGTCTGCGGCAGCGCCGGGTCGAACGTCCGCTCGCAGTCGCAGGCGGTGGTCCGCGGCGGCCGGCCGAAGATCCGCAGGGCGTAGCCGAGGTTGTTGTTGTTCAGCCGGCTGGCCCCGACCTCGACCATCTTCCGCCCGGCGGGAGCCTCGTTGCCCCAC
>DASXAN010000551.1:0-1655 GCA_036406755.1 Gemmataceae bacterium | reverse complement strand
CGAAGCCGCGGCGGGTGAGCGTGTCGTTCGGCCGATGGCCAGGGGGGGCTGAGGGGTCTCATGCTCACGCTGCGGCTCGCGACACCCGCCGATACCCCGGCGCTCCGCGACCTCATCGAGCAGTCGGTGCGCGCCTTCAGTGTGGGGTATTATACCGAATCTTGGGGATTCCTTACCATGAGCGGTAGCTGTGGCTCGTGGGAGGACCTCCGATGCAACGACTCCCGGTCATCCGCCACCGGACCGCTCGGCAGGTGTGGTCCAAGTACCGGGCCTGCCGGAACCCGGTCGAGAAGACCCGGTGGCACCTCGTCTGGCTGCTCTTGCGGGCCGACGAGCCCCGAACCCCGGCCCAAGCCGCCGCGGTCGTCGGGGTGTCGGTCATCACCGCCCGGGCCGTGCTCAAGCGGTGGAACGCCGGCGGCCCGGCCGGGCTCACCGACCGTCGGGCCAACAACGGTGGCAAGCCGGCCCTGACCGACGGGCAGCGGCGGGAGTTGTTCGCCGCCCTGAGCAAGCGGCCGCCCGACGGCGGGCTGTGGACCGGCCCGAAGGTCGCCCGGTACGTCCGCGATCGGTGGGCGGTGCCGGCCGTCCCGCAGACCGGGTGGCGGTGGTTGCGGGCGTTGGGGTTCACCCTCCAGGTCCCCCGCCCGTCGCACCCCCGGGCCGCCGACCCCGCCACCCAACGGCGGTGGAAAAAAACTTGCGACAGCGGCTGACCCGGGTGCGGCGGGCGAACCCGGGCAAGCGGGTCGAGGTGTGGGCACAGGACGAGGCGAGGCTCGGGCTCAAGCCGATCGCCCGCCGGGCCTGGTCACTCAAGGGCCGCCGTCCGCGGTCGGGCGGGCGAACGAGGTACGACTGGCTGTACGTGTACGGGTTCGCCCACCCTCGGACCGGCCGGACGTTCTGCGTGATCCTCCCGCGGGTGAACGCCGAGCGGATGGGCGACGCCCTGGCCGCGTTCGCCGCCCACGTCGACCCCGGCGGCCGGAAGGTGCTGGTCGTGCTGGTGGACAACGCCGGGTGGCACGTGGCCAAGAGGCTGGCGGTCCCCCCGAACGTGGTGCTCCACTTCCTGCCCCCATGCACCCCGGAGTTGCAACCGGCCGAGCCGCTGTGGCCGCTCGTCCGGGAGGCGGTGGCGAATCGGTCGATCGGCCGGCTCGACCGGTTGCGGGCGATTCTCCGGTCCCGGCTGGCGTACCTGGCCCGCAACCCCGCGACCGTGCAGCCGATCATCGGGTTCCACTGGACCCGGTGCCTGGAACGGTAACGATTCGCTGTGATCCGGTATGAGTCGTCCTTCCGTCTGTCCGGAGGGAGGGCGGGCCGTGTGCCTGGTGGTCTACGTCGCGTCCGACGACCCCCTGCCGACGGTGGCCTGGGACGGGGCGCGGCCGGGGTTCCACGTGACCGAGGTGACGGCGGCCGACCACCCGGTCCGCTGCCGGTTCGCCAAGCCGTGCGTCTACTACGCCGGGTCGCACGAGTGGTGCGGGTGCGGGTTCCAGTACGGCGAGTACGAGGGATACGGAGAGGAGGCCGATCTGCCCCGGAAGCGGGACTCGCGGCGGCGGCTGGCCGAGTTCCTGGCGGTCGCCCTCCAACACCAGCCGGAGGTGGAGCTGTTCGCCTGCTGGGACGGCGAC
>DASXAN010000550.1:0-11269 GCA_036406755.1 Gemmataceae bacterium | reverse complement strand
CGACCGACCACGCCCAGGCGGGGCCGGATTTGGCGTCGCCGGCGCCGGACCCGTTGCCGGTGCCGCTGTTGACCGCGGAGGCGTTGGCCGGGCTGAACGAGCCGGGCGGGAACGTCCCCTTGGCCGAGTGGTAGTTGTGGCAGCCCAGGCCGATCTGCTTGAGGTTGTTCTGGCACTTGCTCCGGGCGGCCGCCTCGCGGACCTTCTGCACGGCCGGGAGCAGTAGCCCGATCAGGATGGCGATGATGGCGATGACGACCAGCAGCTCGATCAGCGTGAACGCGGACGGACGACGTCGGGGAGAGGACATCGGAACGTCTCCATGGTTCGGAGCGAGGCTACATGACGGACTCGCGGGTGACGGGCGGTGACACCCCGCCGGGAGCATCTTGGTCGTGCCATTGAGCGCCCGTCCATTTCAAGGCACCGGCCGTTGGTCTGTCAAGAAAATTATTCGGGCCCGATGAGAAGCGGCACGCACTTGGTCCACGCGCCGCCCGAGGGCAACCGGCGATGCCGGGCGGGCGACCGCCTCGGTCCGAGAAAGGACTTGCCGGATCGGCGCGGCCCCGCGCTGACAATCCAACCGGGCGAAGGAGCGTGAGTCACCTGCGGCGGGCGGGTGAATTCGCGCCGAGACCGCGACCGGACGGTCGACCGCGCCGGACACCAAGCCGATCCCTGAGACGCCACGGTCCCGGGTTGCCCGGACGAGGCCGACGTCGGGGCGGTCCCGCCGCTCCCCGGCCCCGGCCGCCGCTGCCGGCGGCGGTGCGGGCGTGGGCGGCGGCCCCCGAGCCGGTCGAGGCCACGCCGCCCGACCCGCCCCGGCTGCCCGGGTATCGGGTCCGCCGGGAGGTCGGCCGGGGCGGCACGGCGTGGTCTACGAAGCCGAACGGCTCGACCTGGAGCGGTCGGTGGCGGTGAAGATACCCCATCCGCTCGCACTAACCCCAAATGTCACAGCCTCGGGTCCACCGGTTCACTCTCCAAGGCGAGGACGCCGAACACGCACTCGTGGACCCGCCGCAGCGGCTCCCGCCGGACGAACCGCTCCAGCCCCTCGACGCCGAGGGCGAATTCCCCGAGGGCCAGCGACCGCTTGTGGCCCAGCCCCCGGCTCCGCAAGCGGGCGAGGTGTCCGGCGGCGGTGTAGTCCGGGCCGTAGATGATCCGCAGGTACTCCCGGCCCCGACACTTCACGGCCGGCTGGGCCAACCCCCGCCCGCCCCGGAGGATGAACTCCAGCGGCTTGACGACCATGCCCTCGCCGCCCCGGCCTGTCAGCTCGGCCCACCACGCCGCCCCGGCCGCCTGGCGAGCCGGGTCGGTCACGTCCACAAGCGTGTACGGGGTCGCGAGCAGCAACTCCGGGTCGGCCCGGCAGACCGCCGCCAGCGTGTCCATGTGCCAGACGTGGTCCTTGTCCGTGTGGACCCTGCCCTCGGATGCCAACAGGTGAAACGGGGCCAACTTCAGGTCGGTCAACGACGCCACCGGCCAGCAATACTGCTGGTAGGCAGCGACGAACTGGTCCACGTGTTCCGCCCGACTTCGGCAGTCGGCCAGGATTTGCTCCGCCTTGCCCAGTTCGTCCCCGTTGAGACGCCCGGCCGCTTCGGCGAGCGCAGCGACCGCCCGTGGCAATGCCGCCCGCCCGGCCGCCCCCACCGCCGCATATTGCGTCTTGAGCAGCTCCTGCGCCTTGGCCGACCACGGCATCAGTTCGCAGTCGAGACACACCCAGGTCGTCTCCAGGGTCGACCACAGGTCCGCCGCCGACAGCGCCCCCCGGACCCGGTCGAGGAACTGGCGTTCGAGCGCCGGGTCGGTGAAGAACCGCCGGCCGGTGCGGGTGTAGACGATGCCGACCTCGCCCTCGGTGACGCCGAACCGCTCCCTCGCCGCCCGTTCGTCCCGGCAGGCGACGACGACGGCCCTCGACCCCATGTGCTTCTCTTCGCAGATCACCTGCGGGGCACCCTGGCTGCGGTAGTAGGCGAACGCCTCGGCCGGGTGTTCCAGCAGCCCCGGCTCGGTGCTCGTCTCGCACGGCGACATGGTCGGCGGCAGGTAGATCAGCCACTTCGGGTTGGCGGCGAACCGGCTCATCACCTCCAGCGCCGCCGTGGCGTGGGCTTCCCGGATGGTGACCGTGCCCCGCAGCCGGGTGGTCACGATCCGCTTGCCCAGCACGTCCTCGGCGTCGAGCGGGTCGTCGTGGGCCTGCTGGGCCGTCAGCTTCGGCGCCTGCTGCTCTTCCGGCAGGAAGGGGCGGGCCGGCTCGCAGTAGGTGCGGGCGGCCGGGACGGAGACGAACTCCCTTTCCGGGTACCGCAGGGCGGTGAGCTTGCCGCCGAAGACGCAGCCGGTGTCGATGTTGACGGTGCGGTTGAGCCAGTCCGGCTCCGGGACCGGCGTGTGGCCGTAGACGACCGTCGCCCGCCCCCGGTATTCGGCCGCCCAGTTGTAGCGCACCGGCAGGCCGAACTCGTCCGTCTCGCCGGTCGTTTCGCCGTAGAGGGCGAAGTCCCGCACCTTGCCGGACCCCCGGCCCTGCATCTCGGCCTTCATGCCGGCGTGGGCGACGACGAGCCGGCCGTCGTCGAGGACGTAGTGGCTCACCAGCCCGTCGAGGAAGTCGGCCAACTCGGCGCAGAACGGCCCCCGGACGTCTTCCGGGAGGGCGTCGATCTCCGCCAAACTGTTCGCCAGCCCGTGGGTGACCTGCACGTCCTTGCCCCGCAGCTTGCGGAGCACCTTCATGTCGTGGTTGCCGGGCACGCACAGGGCCGACCCGGCCCGGACCATGTTCCGCACCAGCCGCACCGTGTCGAGGATGCGGGGACCACGGTCCACCAGATCGCCGACGAAGACGGCCTTGCGGCCCGCCGGGTGGGAGTAGGTTCGGTTGCCCCAACCGGGTGTTTCTCCCTCTACCGTCATCGCCTGGAAGCCGAGCTGCCGGAGCAGCGCTTCCAGCTCGTCACAGCAGCCGTGAACGTCGCCGATGATGTCGAACGGGCCGTGGTCGTCCCGCTTGTCGTTCCAAAGCGGCACCCGCTCCACGGTGGCGGCACCGACCGCCTCTGGGCTGTCCAGCACGAAGACGTGGCGGAACCCCTCCCGGCCGAGGCCCCGCAGCGACCGGCGGAGCTGGGTCACCTGCTGGCGGACGACGTGCGGCCCGAACGCCCGCTCGTCCCGGGTGCGGTTGCGCTCCTGGCAGAGCTTCTCGGGCAGGTTCAGGACGACGGCGACCGGGAGGCAGTGGTACTGGCGGGCCAGGGCGACGAGCGGCTTGCGGGCCTCCGGCTGGACGTTGGTGGCGTCGATGACGGTCAGCCGGCCGAGGGCGAGCCGCTTACCGGCGACGAAGTGCAGAACCTCGAAGGCGTCGGTGGTCGCCGTCTGGTCGTTCTCGTCGTCGCTGACCATGCCCCGGCAGGCGTCGGAGGACAGGACTTCGGTCGGCAGGAAGTGCTTGCGGGCGAACGTGGACTTGCCCGACCCGCTGGGGCCGATCAGGACAACGAGACTGAGCTTCGGGATCGTAATCTTCATGGGAATCAGGCCGCCGAGTTCTTGCCAACTAGCTTGCGCAGGAACGCCGAGTAGTCGTCCTTCATCGGCAGTTCCAGGTCGTGCCGGATACGCCTACGCCGGGCCACCACCCGTTCTCCCGTGACGGGGTTCTCGGCGGGCCGTTCGTACTCCTCCCAGTACAGGCCCGCCCCCCGCTTCTGCCACCGGGGGAGGTCGTTGAAGTTGACGCCGTGGCGGAACAGCAGCTCGTTTTTCTGGGCGACCGACAGCCCTTTCATTGCGGCGGTCGCCTCGCCGACCGTCTGTCCTTGCCTGCGGAGCAGCCAGTAGCCGTGGGCGTTCAGGGCGTTCCGGTGGGCGTCCTCACTCCGCCAGCGGAAGTAATCGACCACCAGGTCCGCCGAGGGCAGTTGCGAGATGCGGCAGTCGAACGCCGCCGCAGCCCCCAGCAGCACCGAGAACTTGGCGCTGGCCTCCCCGGACAGGACCGAGATCAGCTTGCGGAGCTTCCGCCCGAAGCCGTTCTCTTCCAGGGCGAACAGCAGGGAAATCTCGTCGCTCTGCGTGTACCCGTAGGCGACGTTGAACCCGCACCCGGCCATGAGGTGCTCGGCAGTCGCCAGCATCAGGTCACGGAAGCGGGCGTCGAACGGGGCCTCGAACGGGTGGACGTCCTTCGTCAGCCGGGTGAAACCTCGGCCGTCCAGCCGGGCGACCATGTACAGCCCCGGCAGCACGCACAGGTCGTGGGCCGTCTCGAACACCCGCATCCGGTCGTCCAGCTCATCGAACTTCATCTTGCCACGCCTCGACCACGAACCCGCCCCCGTCCTCGATCCTGACGTAGTGGAGTTCGTCGAACCCCTCATCCGGGGCGGGCCGTTCCATCCGGCCGGCGGTGCCCAACACGCCCCGCAGCGGCACCTGGCGGCCGGCGGGCCGCCGCTCGTTCCGCCGCTGACAATCCTCGACTCGGGACCGGAAGTAGTAGCCCACGACCCGGAAGCCCGCGTCCTTCGCCGCTCGGATGTAGACGTGCCGCTCGGCCCGTGTCGGGTTCGTGTTGTCCACGACGAACCGTTGGCCCGTCTCGACACACGTCGCCAGGAAGCGCATCTCCCGGTGCCGGGTCTTCAGCATGTCCAGGTTGACCCGCAGGTGCGTATCGAAGAACCGCTCCCTGTAGAACGTCGATTTGCCGGCCCCCTGGAGGCCGACGAAGATCACCGCTTCCACGGCCTCACCCCCCGCCTTCATTCGAGCGCCGGAACACCCCCATCTGCGTCGGCGGCCCCAGCGCCGCATCCTCCGGCCCGACCGGCAGGAACCGCACGCCGTAGCCGAACCGCCCGGCGACGTCCCCCGCCCAGCTCTGAAATTCGTCTCGGGACCACTCGAACCGATGGTCGGGGTGGCGGAATTTGCCGGCCGGCAGCGTCTCCCACGTCACGTTGTACTCCCGGTTCGGCGTCGTCAGCACGACCGCCCTGGGCCGGGCGCACTCGAACAGCACTCGCTCGAACGCCGCCAGCCGGGGCGGGTCCAGGTGCTCGACCACCTCGACAACGGAAGCGGCGTCGAACCCGTCCAGCCGCTTGTCTCGGTACATCAGCGACCCGTGGATCAGTCTGACTCGGTTCGCTTGCGCCGTCGGCAGCCGGTCGAGCTTCAGCCGCCGCTGGGCCGCCTCCAACGACCGGATCGACACGTCCATCCCCACGATCTCCTCGAACTGCCGGTCCTTGAGCAGCTCCCGGATCAGCTTGCCCTCGCCACAGCCGAGGTCGAGGACCCGCCTCGCCCCGCTCGCCCGCAGCGCCGCCACCACCGCCCCGAGCCGCTGGTCGTTGAGGCTGAGGGGCCGCTCCAGGACCGCCTCGGCCTGCTCCTGCGGCCGCTGCCCGTCCTCGTCGGCCTCGCCCGGCTCCTCCTCCTCGACCAGCCAGGCGAGGGCCAGCAGGTACAGGCTCGGCTTGAACCGCAGGTAGCGGCGGGTGATCTCGTCCTTTTCCGGGTGCCGGGCCAGCCAACCTTCGCCCTTGGCCAGCAGCTTCTCCAGCTCGTCCTCGCCGACGAAGTAGTGCTTGCGGCCGTCGAACACCGGGACCAGGACGTACAGGTGCGTCAACAGGTCGGCCAGCGTGGTCGTCTTGCGGACGGTGACCGAGAAGTACGGACTGTCGCCCCACCCCGGGAACCGCTCGTCCAGCGGGTAGCCGGCGGCCTCGACCTCGTAGCCGAGCGGCTCGAACACCGTCCGCAGGAACCGCTCTCCGCCCCGGACGGGCAGCACGTCCAGGCGGGCGGCGAGCGGGATGGCCGATCCCACCAGGTCGGGCCGGTCCTTGCACCGGCCTTGCAGGGCGGAGCCGAACACCTGGCTGATCGCCACGCTGAGGAACGACGAAGCCGTGTACGGCCGGTCGTTGACGTACTGCTCCAGGAGGAAGCCCTGGTCCGGGCTTTTGCCCCGGACGAGGCCCACCGAGTCCACCGCCAGCAGCAGGCAGGCGGAACACCGCTCGGCCCCGGCCTCGGGGTAGTAGACGTGGGCCGTGCCGAAGCTCAGGTCGAACGACTGGAACCGGTCCGGGCGCTTGTGCAACAGGAAGCCCAGGTCGGTCGCCGGCCGGTGGGTCGTCGTGATCGTCAGCAACATCCCGTGCGTCTCGTTGGTGGCAGCGACCATCGACTCGGCGGGTATTCTTGGACGGACACACCTGTGACCGTCTCGGTTCATGCCACGACGGCCAGCGCCGCTGCTCCCAGAAGCAATTCAGCGCAGCCGTGGCATCGTATCGGTTTTCAGGACCAAGCCATGACCGACGAGGACTTCGACCAGTTGCAGCAGCGGCTTCTCTCGAAAAAATAGTGGGGGCATAGGAGGGGAAAGTGCCTAATCCCAACGAATTCGGGGTCGTTCCGGCCAACGAAAAACCCCGCAAGAGCTTGTCTTGCGGGGTTTTTGTTTGAGCTACCCGGCCTGGATTCGAACCAGGACAAAGAGGACCAAAATCAACAGGGAGTCTTCGCAGGAAGCCTCGGAATGCGCTGTGTTTTCCGTCCCTTCCACGGCCAATCAGGCACTTGCGGCGTCACGCCGATTAGGCACGGTTAGGTACGTCTGGCCAGGTTTTTGCCCGAGTTGGCGGCGATAAGTAGCCCTATTGTAACCCGGTCAGACTGCCGGCCCTTTCCAATTGGGGCGGCCGTGCGTGGCTTCGCGACGCAGGAGTCGTTGGGGTTCGCCACGATTCCGGGCAGTCGCTCAACCCCGGGAGCCGGACGGCGCGGCGCGCTTCCCCGAAGACCGTGTCGTCCTCGCAGACTTCCCGCCCGCGCGCCCCAGCGTGTTCTTGATGCCGGTTCGGGCCTGATCCAGGACGTGCGGGTCCCCGCTCACGACCCAGGTGAAGTTCGCCCGCACCAGCATCGCGGTGACCTCGAAGGCCAACTGGTCGATGTCCGCGCCCCGCGGCAGCTCCCCCGAGTCGTGGGCCTGGCCGAGGGCGTCGGTGAACTGCGCCTGCCACTCGCGGATGAACTCCATGACGCGGTCGCGGGGCCGCCCCGGGCTGGCCGCGAGCTGAACCGACACGGCGGCAAAGAAGCACCCGCCCGGGAACACGCGCCGCTGCAGGTGTCCGAGAAACGCCTCGCCCAGTGCGACGACGCGCGCGAGGCCCCGGGGCGAGTCGGCCGCCGGGCGGAGCACCTCCGCCGCGAAGACCTCGGCCGCCGTCTCGACGGCCGCGAGTTCGAGCTCCTCCTTCGACTTGAAGTGGGCGAAGAGCCCGCTCTTACTCATCCCGATGTGCTGGGCGAGTTCGCCAAGGGACAGGCCCTCGAGCCCGCGCGTCGTGGCCAGGGTCGCCGCCGCGTGCAGGATCGCGCGCCGGCTCTCGACGCCGTCCGCCCGGGGCTTTCGCCCGGCCCGCTTGGACCGCCCGGACGGGTTCGATGAAAAACTCTGGTCGTTCATGTTGACATTATAGCACGACCGGTCGTATTATCTCAAGAACGACCGATCGTGCTATTTATCGAACGGGCTTTTTGCGAGGAGGCACCTGACGATGAGCGCCGCAACCGCCGTCACCGCGGACCCCGCCCCCGACTTCGCCGCGGTCAAGTCCCGCCAGCAGACCACCTGGGCGAGCGGCGACTTCGCCGTCGTCGCCGCGCGGATCGTCTTCCAGGCCGAGCACCTGTGCGAGACCGCAGACGTTCAGGCCGGGTGGAAAGTCCTCGACGTCGCAACCGGGAGCGGCAACGCCGCCCTCGCGGCGGCGCGGCGGGGCTGCGAGGCCGTCGGCGTGGACTACGTCCCGGCGCTCCTCGAGCGGGGCCGACTCCGTGCCGCGGCGGAGCACCTGGACGTCCGGTTCGTCGAGGGCGACGCCGAGGACCTGCCCTTCCCCGCCGCCTCCTTCGACGCCGTGCTCTCGATCTACGGCGTGATGTTCGCCCCCGACCACGACCGGGCCGCGGCCGAGCTGGCCCGGGTCTGCCGCCCCGGCGGGCGGATCGCCCTGGCGAGCTGGACCCCCGACGGGTTCATCGGCGAGACCTTCCAGGTCTTCGCCCGCCACCTCCCGCCCGCGCCCGGCCTGCGGCCGCCCGTCCGCTGGGGCGACGCGGCCTACCTCGACGCGCTCTTCGGGCGCGCGGCCGCCTCGATGACCAGCCACCGCCGCACGGCCGTCTTCCGCTTCCGCTCGGCCGAGGAGAACGTCGAGTTCTTCCGCACCTACTACGGCCCCACGCTCCGCGCCTTCGAATCCCTGGACCCGCCGCGGCGGGAGGCGCTGCGGGACGACCTGCTCGCCCTGGCCCGCCGCTATGACCGCAACGGCGGCACGGGGCCGAGCGCGATCACTGCCGACTATCTCGAAACCGTGATCGTCCGGGCGTGACACTGAAAACGAGGATTAGCGATGACCGCCGCAACAGGAAAACTCGGCCTTGTCCGGAAACTCGGCTCATCGTTCTTGGCGCTGGCCGGATTGGGGCTGTTCCTCGTCTGGCTGGGGGGCGCGTTTGGTGCCAGAGTCGGCCCGGGTGAAATCCGTGCGGACCGCCCGACCACGACGGGTCGAGAGCTGGCGCCGGTGAAGCGGAGCCTGGTTGAAGAAACGATCACGGCAGTTGGCTCCGTCCAACCGCGGCGCAAGGCCGACGTCGCCAGCCAGATCATCGCAGCGGTGCTGGAGGTCAAGGTTCAACCGGGCGACCGGGTCAAGCCCGGCGACGTGCTGGTCGTCCTGGACGATCGCGAACTGGTCGCCCGGCACGGGGAGGCGTTGGCGGCCGTCACCGCGGCCGAGGTGGACGTTGACGTACGCAAGCGGGACCACGACCGGATCGTGATGATCCCGACGGGCGCGGCAAGCGCGGAAGAGAAGGACCGCATCACCGGCGCCTACACCCTGTCCCAGGCGCTGCTGAAGCGCTCGCGTCAGCAGGTCCGGCGCATCGAGGTGCAACTGACGTACACGCGTATCAAGGCGGCCACGCCGGGCGTGGTCGCCGACCGCTTCGCCGACCCCGGCGACCTGGCCGTGCCGGGCAAGCCGCTGCTGGCCGTCCAGGACACCCGCGAGTTGGAACTGCACGCCTGCGTGCCCGAAAGTCAGGCGCTGCACGTCACCGTTGGACAGACCCTGGCGATCCGCATCGACGCGGCCAATCTCGCCGGCGTCGGGACGGTGCGTGAGGTCGTGCCGGTCGCCCAGCAAGCGTCGCGGTCCGTGTTGGCGAAAGTGTCCTTGCCCGCCGACCTGTCGGCGCCGGTCTACGCGGGCATGTTCGGCCGCGTCACCCTTCCCGTTGGACAATCATCCCGCCTGTTGATCCCGCAAGCGGCCGTCCGGCAAGTCGGCCAGCTGGAATTGGTCGACGTCGCCGGCGCGGGCGGGGCACTGGAGCGCCGCTTCGTGCGGACGGGGCGGACCTTCGACGGCAACGTCGAGATCCTGTCCGGGTTGAACGAAGGCGAAACGGTTGCGCTCCCGCGCTGAACTGCCTGCCGAGGGAGAATCATGACCACTTCTCACGACTCCTGGGTCTCGCGCGTGGTCGCCGCGTTCTTACGCGGAAACCTGTCGGTCCTGCTCATTCTGGTCATGCTGATCGCCGGGGTCGCGGCCCTCTGTCTCACGCCGCGGGAGGAAGAGCCCCAAATCGTCGTGCCGCTCGCCGACGTCTACGTCCAGATGCCCGGGGCCAGCGCCGAGGTCGTCGAACAGCAGGTCGCCAGCCGGCTCGAACGGCTGCTCTATCAGATCGACGGGGTCGAGCACGTTTACTCGATGTCGCAGCCCGGACAGGCCGTCGTGACGGTCCGCTTCTACGTCGGCGAGGACCGGGAGAAGAGCCTCGTCAAGCTCCACAACAAGGTCTCGATGAACGTCGACCTGGTCCCGCCGGGGGTGACCGGCTGGGTCGTCAAGCCGATCGAGATCGACGACGTGTCGATGCTGAACGTCACCCTGTGGAGCAAGGACGCGGACGACTACGCGCTCCGGCGCGTGGCCGAACAGGTCGAGGTGGCGCTGCAGTCCGTTGAGAATACGGCCCGGACTGAAGTGGTCGGCGGGCGGCGGCGGCAGTTCCGCGTCCTTTTGAATCCCGAACAACTGACGGCCCGGCAAGTGACGCCGATGGAGATTGAGAAGGTCCTGCGTGGGGCCAACGTTAACCTTCATGCCGGCGCCCTTCAGTCCGGCAACCGGGACCTCCAGGTTGAGAGCGGGCCGTTCGTCCAGTCGGCGGACGAATTGGAGCAGCTGGTGGTCGGCGTGTTCGACGGCCGGCCGGTCTACGTCCGCGACGTTGCCCAGGTCTTTGACGGTCCGGAGGAACCGGCGACCTATACCCGCATTCGGTTCGGCCCGGCGGCGCGTTCGACGCCGACAGGGGACGACTATCCCGCCGTCACCGTGGCCGTCGCGAAGCGCAAGGGCAGCAATGCCGTATGGGTCGCGGAGGCACTGGAAAAGAAGCTGGACGAACTGCGCCGCACCACCATCCCCGACAACGTCCAGATGCGGATCACGCGCAACTATGGAGAGACCGCCGACGAAAAGGTGAACGAGCTTGTCGGGGAACTCGGCCTCGCCGTCATCGTCGTCGCCGCCCTGATCGCGGTCACACTCGGGTGGCGCGAGGCGGTCGTCGTCGTCACCGCGGTGCCGCTGACCTTCGCGCTCACCCTGCTGGTCAATTACCTGGCCGGTTACTCCGTCAACCGCGTCACGCTCTTTGCGCTGATCCTGTCTCTCGGCCTGGTGGTCGACGACCCGATCGTGGACGTGGAGAACGTCTTCCGACACTTCCGCCTGCGGAAGGAGCCGCCGCTGCAGGCCGTGCTGACCGCGGTGAACGAGGTCCGCCCGCCGATCATCGTCGCCACCCTCGTCGTCATCGTCTCGTTCCTGCCGATGTTCTTCATCACGGGCATGAGCGGCCCGTACATGCGGCCCATGGCCCTGAGCGTGCCCGTCGCGATGCTCATGTCGATGGTGGTCTCCTTCACCGTCACGCCGTGGATGAGTTACCTGCTGATGCGCGGGCAGTACGGCAAGGGCGAAGGACACGACGCCGCGCCGGCGTCACTGACGCATCGCGTTTACCAGGGCATTGTCACCCCGTTCCTGGACCGCCGCCCGCTGGCGTGGGGGCTCGTTGCGACGATGGTTCTGTTGCTCCTGGGATCCCTGCTCCT
>DASXAN010000549.1:0-3265 GCA_036406755.1 Gemmataceae bacterium | reverse complement strand
GGTCGCCATCTGGTAGAGCACGCAGCCGAGGCTGAACAGGTCGGCCCGGCGGTCCACGGCCAATCCGCGGGCCTGCTCCGGGGCCATGTACGTCGGCGTGCCGACGATCATCCCGGACCGGGTCAGGGTACCCGCGGCCGGGTCGGCGACGCCGGCCGCGGCTTTGGCCAGGCCGAAGTCGAAGATGCGGACCCGCTTGAACGCCCCGTCCGGCGTCCGCTCCAGCCAGACGTTCGACGGCTTGACGTCGCGGTGGATCAGCCCGGCGGCGTGGGCGGCGGCCAGCCCCTCGGCCATCTGCCGGCCGATCTCGGCCGCCTCCGTCGCCGTGAGCGGCGGGCCGCACTGGAGCCGCTCGTCGAGCGTCTCGCCGCGGAGCAGGGGCATGGCCAGGAACGGCACCCCGCGGTCCTCGCCGACCTGGAAGATGGGGGTGATGTGGTCGTGGTCCACGGCGGCGGCGGCCCGGGCCTCCCGCAGGAACCGTTCGCGGGCCCCGGGCTTCTGGGCCGCCGCCCGGGTCATGACCTTCAGCGCCACCTTCCGCCCCAGCCGCGGGTCCTCGGCCTCGAACACCACCCCCATGCCGCCGCGGCCGAGCACCCGCAGGACGTGGTAGCCGCCGAGCCGGCCGAGGTCACCCGGCCGCTCCGGCGGGCCGAGGGCGGCCGCCGGGTCCTCGTCCCCGGCGGCCGGCCCGCCGCCGTCGGGCGACAGGGCGGTGAATCGGTCGATCAGCCCCCGCACGTCCGGGGCGTCCAGGTCGGACAGGGTCGAGGAGTCCCGCAGGGCCGCCAGCAGCGTGTCGGCGGGGGCCTCGACCCGGTCGAGGGCGTCGGGGTGGTCCCGCAGGTAGGCGCCGACCGCCTCCAGGTCCGCGTCGGGCAGCTCGCCGGCGAGGAACCGGCGGAGGGTCTGCGGGTCCGGGGCGCGGTCGGCGGCCATGGCGGACGTCCCGAAACGGTGCGGTGCCTGTTAGGCAGTTTTCTATGGAATCCGGCCGCGTGGGCCGAACCCGTGGGCACTGCTAGCCGACGTTCGACACTCCGTAGGTGCGGGGCCCGGCCGCGACCGGGTTCCTGGCTGCCACCTCGGCGTCGACCTCGGACCGCAGATAGGGGAATTGGGGCCGCCCCTTTTTCTCCACGCGCCAGGCGTCGCCCAGGACGCGGGTTTCGTGCTCTTTCGCCCGCAGCTGCTGGTACTTCTCCCACGTGAAGTGGGACGCCAGGAACTCCGGGGCGTAGCCGAGGAACATGCCGTCGTAGCCGATCAGTCCGATCTGCCGCAGGTTGACCCCGTACATGCTCAGCCCCTGGAGGAGGGCGGCCATGTTCTGTTCGGTCGGCTTGTAGTGCCCGCTGTCGGACCGGACGGCCTTGATCTCCCCGGCCTTGATCAACATGGTCCCGGCCCTCGTGACCACCCGGCCGGCGGTATAGGACGAGTGGTATACGCCGTTCTGCCCGAACTGCCCCCCGATGGTGTGCTTGGCCATGTACACCTCCCGGTCCATGGTCATGACGAACCCGCCGAAGCCGTCCAGCCCGACGGCGCCGCCGGGCCGTTGGACCTCGGGGTTGAACGCGTGGGACGAGTCGGCCGGCCGCAGGGTCTGGCGGGCGGACGTGTCCCACCACGGGTACTGGTACGCCAGGCCGCCCCGGAACCGCAGCCGGTAGGCCTTCCGCTCCATCTCGGAGAAGTACTTCGCGTCCTGGTGTAAATCGTCCGTGTTCAGGCCGTTCTCGGACAGCGACCGGCCGTAGATCTCGTCGATCGTCTGCTCCGCCTCCTCCCGGGTACACCGGAGCACGGCCCGCAGCTGGTTCCACACCGCCGCCTCCAGGGCGGCGATGGCGGGGGCCCGCTCCTTCTTCATCCGCGGGTGCCCCTCCTTGGCCCGCTTGAGCCAGAACTTGCAGGTCATGAGCAGGTCGGACAGGATGAGGCGCCGCTTGGACTCGGCGTCCGCCCCGGGCCGCCAGTTGAAGAAATGGTACCGCTCCAGCAGCCAATCGATGTGGAACAGGATGCGGTCATCGCCGCGGATGGCGAACGTGACGCTGCTGTCCTTCTGGAACTGCCTGACCAATGGCATGGTCATGTAAGTGATCGCCATGACATGGACCTCTGGGAGACGGGTGACCTCGGTATGCCTGCGTTCCGGAAGGGAGTATGCGCCCGGCAGCCGGGATCTGTCGTGCGGGGGAAGTTTTTTTGGACGGGGCTGCCGCCAGGGGCAATCTGTCGCGGCCGTCAGTCGAGCATTCCGGCCAATTCGGCCCGGAGGCAGGCCAGGACGCGGGCCCGGGCCAGGTAGACGGCGTTCGCCGTCAGGCCCAGCTCGGCGGCCACGTCCACAGCCGGCCGGCCGTCCACGGCCGTGGCCCAGAACGCCCGCCAGGTGACGTCGGCGAACCGGTCGCGGATCAGCTTCGCCGCCTGGGCGGCGAGCACCGCCCGGTACTCGGCCTCGCTGACCTGGGCGGCCGGGTCCTCGCCGTGCGGCGCCAGCCACCGCGGGTCGTCCCCGGCCAGCGGCACCGGCACCCTCTTCCGTCGCATCTCCCGCCACTTGTTGGCGGCGACGGTGTAGACCCACGCTCGGAAGCTGCGGCCGGGCTGGTAATGGAACGCCGGCAGCGCCCGGTAGAACGCCAGGAACACCTCCTGGAGTAGGTCGCCGCGGTCGGCGGGCGGCACGCCGAGGCGGTCGGCCCAGCGGGTCAGCAGGGGCGTGTAGAGGTGGACGAACCGCGCCCAGGCGTCGGCCCGGCCGGGGGTGCGGAGTTGCTCTAGCAGGCTGAGCGAGGTAGGTTCCATCACGAGTCCGGCACCGGCCGGTAGGATGATTGTAGCACCGGACGGCGGGAGGCCAGAGGGCCGTGCATTACTTGCTCTTCTACGACGTGGTCCCGGACTTCGTACAGCGGCGGGCCGCCCTGCGTGCGGAACACCTGACCGCCGCCCGCGCAGCCGTTGCCCGTGGCGAATTGGTCCTGGGCGGGGCGCTGGCCGACCCGGCCGACGGGGCGGTGCTGCTATTCCGCGGCGACTCGCCGGCGGCGGCCGCGGCGTTCGCGGCCGCCGATCCGTATGTGCGGAACGGCCTGGTCACCCGCTGGCGGGTCCGGCCGTGGGCGACGGTCGTCGGGCCGGATGCCGCAATCGCGGTGCCGGACCCACCGTGATCGCCCCTCGCGGTACGCTCTTTGCACAACGCCGGTGAAACTTCGCCCTGCGCTTTCGGGAGACGCCGATG
>DASXAN010000548.1:0-7451 GCA_036406755.1 Gemmataceae bacterium | reverse complement strand
GCAGTCGATCAACACGTCGGCGAGGCCGGCGATGGCCGCGTCGTCGAGCGCGTCCAGTCGGCGGACGGTCCAGGCGGGGGTACTCATCGTCTCACCGGAGTTATGGCTACCGGTCCCCTTTAATCATCAGTCGATTCGCCGGTTCATCGCCCAGGGCATGCGCTCGGGGCGCTCACGCAACCCCGCTCGCC
The DNA here is from genome assembly GCA_036406755.1 of Gemmataceae bacterium. GTDB lineage: Bacteria > Planctomycetota > Planctomycetia > Gemmatales > Gemmataceae > DASXAN01. The sequence continues at coordinate 7,260 of DASXAN010000548.1, read as the reverse complement.
GGGGTTGACTATACATTAAGGTGACTCCGCCTACCGCCACCCAGGGGGGCCGGCCATGCGCGTCTTCGTCACCGGGGGCACCGGCCTGATCGGCGCCCTCCTCGTCCGCGCCCTCCGCAAGCGCGGCGACGCGGTCGTCGCCCTGTCTCGTCGCTCCGACGCCTGGCAGCGGGTCGGGCCGGACGTGACCGTCGTCGCCGGCGACGCGACCGCCCCGGGCGACTGGCAGGACCGTATCGCCGACTGCGACGCGGTCGTGAACCTCGCCGGGGCCGGCATCTTCGACAAACGGTGGACGGCCGCGTACAAGGCGACCGTCCGCGACAGCCGGGTGCGGGCGACTGAGAACCTCGCCGCGGCCCTGACCCGACAGCCGACCCGAGCCGACGGGACGCCGAAGGTGCTGGTGAACGGGTCGGCGACCGGCTACTACGGCCCGCACGGCGACGAGGAGCTGGACGAGACGAGCCCGGCCGGCACCGACTTCCTGGCTGGCGTGTGCGTCGCGTGGGAGGCGGCGGCCCGGGCGGCGGAGTCGGCCGGCGTGCGGGTGGCCCTGGTCCGCACCGGCGTCGTGCTCGACCGGGCCGGCGGGGCGCTCAAGCAGCTCTGGCTGCCGTTCAGCCTGGGGGCGGGCGGGCCGGTCGGGTCGGGCAAGCAGTACATGTCGTGGATCCACCACGCCGACGAGGTCGGCATCATCCTGCTGGCGCTGGACCACCCCGAGGCCCGCGGGCCGATCAACGGGACGGCCCCGCAGCCGGTGACGAACAAGGCATTCGGCAGGGCGTTCGGGCGGGCGCTGGGCCGGCCGGCGGTCCTGCCGACGCCGGTGTTTGCGTTGCGGCTGCTGCTGGGCGAGGTGGCCGACGTGGTGACGACCGGCCAGCGGGTTCTGCCGCGGCGGGCGGAGGCGCTGGGCTATCAGTTCCGGTACCCGGACATCGACTCCGCGCTACGGCAGATTGTGCGGGCGGAGCGGTCAAAAAGCCACTAACCACAGATGCACACAGATACACACAGATGAAAAAGAAGGCATTGTTCTTCTTTTTCATCTGTGTGTATCTGTGTGCATCTGTGGTTCATTTCTTATCCTGGCCCCACGATCACCGCCCAGGCTTCGCGGAGCGAGTCCGGCAGGCCGTACAGGTCCAGCGCCGTGATCAGGATCGCCGACACCCACCCGGCCGCCAACAGCAGCCGGCCGCTGGCGTACCGGCCCATCCGGGCTCGCGACCCGGTGAAGTGCAACAGCGGGAACATCGCAAACGGCAGCTGCATCGCCAGCACCACCTGGCTGAGGACCAGCAGGTCCGTCACGCTCCCCTCGCCCCGCAGGCCGATCACCAGTACCGCCGGCAGCACGGCCAAGAGCCGCGTCACCAGCCGCCGCACCCACGGGCGGAGCCGCCAGTGCATGAACCCCTCCATCACCACCTGCCCGGCCAGCGTCCCGGTGATCGTGCTGCTCTGGCCGCTGGCCAAGAGCGCCACCGCGAACAGCGTGCTGGCCGCGGCCGTGCCCAGCAGCGGGGCCAGCGTCAGGTAGGCGACGCGGATCCAGTCCGGCTCCGGCTCGCCCTCGGGGGCGACGAGTTTCACCACCTCGCCGCCCGGTAGCGGCACCGCGTCCCGGCCGTGGAACACGTTCGCCGCCAGCACCAGGATGGCCGCGTTCACCAGGAACGCCGCCGCCAGGGCCAGGACCGTGTCGATGGTGTTGAACCGGATCGCCCGCCGGATGGCGTCGTCCCCGGCCCCGGTCCGCCGGGACTGGACCAGGGCCGAGTGCAGGTACAGGTTGTGGGGCATGACCGTCGCCCCGATGATGCCGATGGCCAGCGTCACCATCCCCGCCTCCCGGAGCCCCGGGGTCAGCAGCGCCCGGCCCATCTCGGCGAAGTCCGGGCGGGTCGGCGGGATGACGAACAGCTCCACGAAGAAACAGGCGGCGATCGTGACGACGAGGGCCAGGATGATGGCCTCGATCAGCCGCATCCCCAGCCCCTGCAGGGCCAGCAGCAGCAGCACGTCGAACGCGGTGATGATGACCGCCCAGAACAAGGGGATGCCGAACAGCAGGTTGATGGCCACGGCGCTGCCGAGCACCTCGGCCAGGTCGCAGGCGGCGATGGCGGCCTCGCAGGCCAGCCAGTTCGGCCAGCGGGACCACCGCGGGTAGAAGTCGCGGCACGCCTGGGCCAGGTCCTTGCCGGCGACGACCCCGAGCCGGGCCGCCAGCACCTGCAAGACGATCGCCATCAGGCTCGACACGGCCACCACCCACAGCAAGTCGTAGCGAAAGACCGCCCCGGCCTTCAGGTCGGTCCCCCAGTTGCCGGGGTCCATGTAGCCGACGCTGACCAAAAACGCTGGGCCGGCGAACGCCCGCCACTGCCGCCAGAATCCAGCTGACGGCGGCGGCACCGGCACGGTGCGGTGTAGCCCCTCCAGCGACGGCGCGTCGGCCGCCCCGTGGCCTCCGACCGCCAAGTCCGCCCTGACGTCACAATTGCCTGCCAACCGCATCGCCCCCTCCCGGCCCGGCCGCACGATCACGGCGTTATAGCCAGAACTAATATCGGATAGTAGCCTAGCCTAATTCACGGCCGCTGGCAAGATTATTCGTCAGCTGGCGGTCTGCGGGTTGGCTCGGGGGCCGCGCGAAAATTGACAGCATTGCCGGCGTGACCTACGTTTCGTGCAACAACGATCTTTCCCCCGGATCGGTGGCTGCCCAGGGCCATGCGATTTCGTCCGCCGACTCCCCGGCCACCGGCCGGGTGAGACCCGTCGGCTTACGATCCCGCCGGCCGCCGCCGCTCCCGTCAACGCCCCGGACGGGGCCCGCGAGGATTCGATACCATGGCACGCCGACCGACCCCCCGCCGCGGCACCGCGGCCGTCGAGTTCGCCATCGTCCTGCCGATCCTGACGGCACTGTTGTTCGGCATCTGGGAGATCGGGCGGATGGTGCAGGCGTCGCAGGTCCTCATCAACGCCGCCCGGGAGGCGGCCCGGCAGGCGTCCACCGGCACGGCCGACCTGCCGACCATCAAGGCGAACGTCCAGAGCTACATCCAGGGGGCCGAGCCGCGGGTGACGAACTTCACCGGGTTCGACGTGAAGTTCACCGACGTGACGCGGTCCACCGTCACCGACCCGACCGGGGCCACCCAGCTGGACCGGTTCACCATCACCGTCATCCTGCCGTTCGACAACATCCGCTGGTCGGTCATCAAGCAGTTCGTGCCGGCCGGGACCAACCTGACGGCGGCGGTGGACTGGTACAGCATGAAGGACCTGCCGGTGACGGTGACGACCGGCATGCCGGTGGAGTGAGGCGGCCCGACCCCGGCCCGTGACTACGGAGGCCCGACCATGATGATCCGACGAGCGACTCCGGTGCGGCGGCGCGGCGCGACGGCGGTGGAGTTCGCCGCCGTCCTGTCCGTATTCCTGCTGTTCTTGTTCAGCGTCTTCGAGTACGGCCGGTTCGTGATGATGTCGAACCTGCTGATCAACGCCACCCGCGAGGGGTGCCGGTACGCCCTGGTCCACAGCCAGGACGCCACCGTGGTGGCCGACGTCCAGGGGGTCGTGCGGTCGCGGCTGGCCGGCCAGGTCAACCAGCTGCCGGACTTGAACATCCAGGTGTACCCGACGAACAACCCGGCGGCGGCCCTGAACACGACCAACCCGGACGACCCGATCACGGTCATGGCCACCGGGACGATGACGTCCCTGTTCCCGAAGCTGCCGTACCTGCCCAACTCGTTCACGCTGCGGTCCTCATCGGTCATGACCTGTGAGGGGAACTGACCCCGACCCCGCGAGGTGACGCCGTGCCCGCCCGCGCTTCCGCCGCCCGGGTGTCCCGCCGCCGCGGCAGCATCCTGCCGCTGCTGACCATCACGCTGATCGCGCTCATGGGGCTCGTGGCGCTGGCCATCGACCTGGGGATGGTGGCCATGGCCCGGACCCAGTGCCAGAACGCCGCCGACTGCGCCGCCCTGGCCGGGGCCCGCACCCTCTCCGGCGACCCGACGACCAGCAACAATTACGCCAACTGCGAGCCGGCCGCCCGCAAGGCCGTAGGCGCCAACAAGGTGCTCAACACCTACATCAACGGCAACGACACGACCAACGTGGCGGTCAGCATCGGCGCCTACGCCTACGACCCGACCACCAGCCTGTTCACCATCAAGATCCCCAAGGGGGCGACCGACCCGTACAGCCTGGTCCGGGTGACCGTCAACGCCAGCAGCGCCCGGTTCTTCAGCCGGGTGTGGAGTTTCGCGAGCGTCCCCGTGTCGGCGACGGCCACGGCCGCCCACCGGCCGCGGGACGTGGCCCTGGTCCTGGACTTCTCCGGGTCCATGCGGTACGCCTCCTGCCTGGGCATCCCCGCCTACCCGCCGTACGGGTCGCCCAACGTCCGCAACAACGGGTCGGGGACCGGGTCCGGGTCGAACAACCCGGAGTCGGTGTACCCGAAGTTCGGCCACTATTCGGCCACGGCCACGGCCGGCTTGCAGTTCACCTCGGCCACCATGCTCAACAGCGACCAGTACACGCCGTCCAACATCACCGAGGCCGACAGCTACAACGACAACCGCCCGCCGCTGGTCGGCGACTTCTACCAGCACGTGCCGTACACCGACCCGGACATCCCGGCGTTCAACAACACCAACGGCACCGGCCCGACCGTCCCGGCCGACGCCTCCCTGGATGCCGACAACTTCGCCGGCGGCGACAAGCCGCTGAAGAACTCGATGAACCTGGCCACCAATAGCTACGCCTACACGCTCCAGGACGCGCTCAACACGACCTCCGCCACGTCCACCAACGGCAAGCTGTGGGAGGGCACGAGCCCGGTCTCGTCGGGCGGGTATCAGACGATCACGGGGACGGCCTTCAAGGGGTACACGCAGGGGCCGCGGTACTGGGGCAAGACGTTCTTCATCTGGCCGCCCGACAAGGTCAGCACCAACGACTGGCGGCGGAAGTTCTTCGGCACCAACGACAATACCAGGCTGTTTGACTCCGGCGGTAACTGGAAGGTCCCGGCCTCCACGAGCAGCGGCGTCACCACCACCAACTACACGATCAACTACGCGGCCATCCTGACTTGGATCAAGGCGTCGCCGAGCCCGTTCCCGCCGCGGTTGCACGCCGGGCACGTGCAGTACTACTCGTCGATCCCGTCGACCATCGACACGTCGTCGTTCCCGCCGGCCGACAGGGACCAGCGGTTCTGGAAGGAGTACATCGACTACTGCCTGGGCCTCCAGCAGACCGGGTCCACCTCCTGGAGCGTCATCACCCCCGCCGTCGGGTACGGGGACGACTATACCTGGACGTCGTCCAGTTACCCGATCCAGATCACGTCCCCGCCGTCGGACGGCCGCTACATGAACTACGCGGATAACCCGAAGCGGCCGCGGACGCACTTCTGGTTCGGGCCGATGACCATGGTCGACTTCATCTCCAACTTCAACCAGGCCCGGTTCTGGGCCCCCGGCGACTGCCACGAGGCCCCGCTCTACGCCTGCAAGCTGGCCGTCCGCGCCGCCCTGACCGACGCCCAGAACAACCACCCCAACGACTACATGTCGCTGGTCCTGTTCAGCTACCCGAAGACGTCGGCGTCGGACGCCTCGAACTACTACGGCCAGCCGCGGTTCAACGCCCCCCGGGTGCCGCTGGGCACCAACTATCCGCTCATGACCGCCTCCCTGTGGTTCCCGCCGAGCACCCTCAACGCCGACGGGACCAACAACCTCAGCATGGTCACGCCGTACGACGCCGGCAACGACGAGGTGCCGCGGGCGGCCGGGGTGACGTGCTACGCCATGCCGCTGATGCTGGCCTACAACCAGTTCCGGTACACGACGACCTCCGACACGACGCTGCGGAGGTGGGTCACCCCCTCCACGACGGTGCCGGAGGGCCTGGCCGGGGGCATGGGCCGCAAGGGGGCGCAGAAAATGGTCATCTTCATGACCGACGGGGCCCCGAACACCAAGGCCACCGCCGCCCTCAGCACGGCCACCAACCCGAAGTACTACCCGGTCCGGTACAACGCCGCCAACCAGGCCGGCAGCGAGTACCCGGCCGTGACCTACGTCGGGGACAACGACTCCGGGGTGCTGGCCGAAATTAACGGCATCATCGACCAGCTGAAGGCGGACAACTCGACGGCCCGGCGGCCGTTCCGCCTGCACGCCATCGGGTTCGGCCCGGTGTTCGACGCATCCAACCCGGACCAGGCCGCCTGCCTGGCGACCCTCCAGAGCATGCAGTACCACGGCAACACCCAGGCCAGCGCGTCCACGCCGCTGGACTCGTTCAAGCTGGCGACCGGCACGGACGCCCAGGTGATGACCAAGCTGCAGACGGCCATCACCACCATCATGCAGGGCAGCATCCAGATCGTTCTGCTCGAGTGACCGGCCGGCCCCCGGCTCCGCCCCGCCTCCGGCCTGCCGCCTCACACCGGCCGACCGGGTCTTGACCCGGTCGGCCGGTGCGTCCCCTCAGAAGGGAAGTCCGTACGGCAGTTGTAAACCAAGGACCTGACGCGCGACTTCTTGAGCTAGAGTCGTAGCACCCGACGAATCCGTTCCCGGTGTGGTTCCGTGTCACGACGCTGGATGAGATACTCTCCCCCGGTCCAACGAGGTGCATCTGTGCAAATGCCCCACCCCGCCGCCCGCCCAGTCCGCCCGGGCACCATTTTGCCCCTCATGGCCATCGTCCTGATCGCGCTCATGGGGTTCGTGGCGCTGGCCATCGACCTGGGGATGGTGGCCATGGCCCGCACCCAGTGCCAGAACGCCGCCGACTGCGCCGCCCTGGCCGGGGCCCGCACCCTCTCCGGCGACCCGACCACCAACGACAACTTCGCCAACTGCGAGCCGGCCGCCCGCCGGGCCGCCAGCGCCAACAAGGTGCTCAACGCCAACATCAACGGGAACGACACCGCGGTCGTGTCGGTGAGCATCGGGGCCTACACGTACGACCCGACCACCAGCCTGTTCACCGTCAAGATCCCGAAGGGGGCGAGCGACCCGTACAGCCTGGTCCGCGTCGCGGTCAACGCCAGCAGCGCCCGGTTCTTCAGCCGCATCTGGAGCACCGCCAGCGTCCCCGTGTCGGCGACGGCCACGGCCGCCCACCGGCCGCGGGACGTGGCCCTGATCCTGGACTTCTCCGGGTCCATGCGGTACGCCTCCTGCCTGGGCATCCCCGCCTACC
>DASXAN010000547.1:0-4810 GCA_036406755.1 Gemmataceae bacterium | reverse complement strand
TGCTGGGCGAACTGGCGGCGGCTGGTGCCGGTGGCGTTCGGCCCGACCTGCTTGGCGTCCACCCGGGCGGCGTCCTTGACCAGCTCCCGCATGAGCGTGGACAGGTTGCGGTCGTCCTCGGTGCTCAGGCCCTTGAGCTTGACCCGGGCGACCGGCTTGTTGGGGTCGGCCGGCCGGCCCGGCTGCGGCGGGGGCTGCGGCACGGGCTCGGCGGTGAACTCCGTCAGCCGCAGCCGGTTCACGTCCGGGAATCGGGCCGTCAGGTCGTACACCTCGTCCGCCCAGACGATCTCGGACTTGAGCCACTGGTCGACGGCCGCGATCCGCCGCTCGTCCTGGTCGAGCTTCAGGAGGATGTCGTCCTGGTCGCTCTTCTCCTGGTTCAGCCGGGCCAGCTCGCGGTCCTTGGCGGCCACCAGCGAATAGCCGAAGCCGCCGCCGGCCAGGATCAGGACGCCGGCCGCCACCGCCGCCCAGGTGAGCAGGCGGCGGTTGGGGTCCACGGGCGGCTTCGGCTCCCGCGGGCGGACGAAGTTGATCGGCAGCCGGCCCCCGCGGCCGGACAGGTGGATGAGGCCGGCCGCCCCGGCGAACGACCCGGCCGCGGCCCCGGCCGGCGCCTCGACGCCGGCCAGCGGGTCGAACCGGAACACCGGAATGGCCAGCGTATCCCGCAGCCGGTCGCTAATCAGCCCCCCGTGACTCACGGGGGGCAAAATGCTCGCCTCGGCGACGTAGAGGGCGCGGACCGGGTGCTGCGGCGCCTGGCCGGCGTAGACGGCCAGGTTGCGGCGGATCTCGCCGAGCAGGGCGGCGTCGGACGCCAGCGCCGGGCCGGACACGGGTCGGGCGAACGCCAGCGCCTCGCCGCGGGCGACGGCGAACTCCCCGCCCTTCTCGCCGACCGACAGCACGGCGAACGCGGTGCCCGGCTCCGGGGCCGGCGTCGCCAGCCGTTGCAGGCAGGCGATGACGCCGAACGCCCGCGGGGCGACGGCGACCAGTTTCAGCCCGGCGGAGCGGGCGATCGCCTGGTAGGCGTTGAGCAGGTCCTTGCGGATGGAGACGGCCAGGGCTTTGCGTTCGCCGGTCGGGTCCGGGGCGTCGCCGGCCTGGTAGTCGATGACGACCTCGTCGGCGGCGTCGGTCAGCTCCTTGACGGCCTGGAAGCGGACGACGGCCGGCTCCTCGTGCGGCGGTACGGCCGGGTACCGCACCTCCTTGAGCACGACCCGGTCTCGGCCGACGGCGACGACCAGCGGGGCGGCGGCGACGCCGGCCTCGCGGAGCCGCTCCTTGAGCCGCTGGCCGAACCCCTCGGCCCTGGCGGCGGAGGGCGGCTGCTCCTCCGGCCAGGCCAGGGCGCGGTCGATGGTCAGCCCGCCCTTGGCGGCCGTGGCCGCGAGCAGGTGGACGTGGCCGGCGTCCCAATCCAGGGCCAGGAAACGTGGCACGGTCGTATCTCCGGAGACCGCCCGCGGGGGCGGGTGATTATCAGGATGTCAGAAAGGTGATGGCAAAATCATGAGAAAACGCGGTTCGCGGGGGGTGGGCGAGAATTAACATCTTTTTCTGGGAGGACAAAAGCGGACATTTTGGGACATCCGGGAATTCGCCCCGCGGCGCATCCCCGACCGCCGGGAACTGCGCCCAATTAACTATAGTGTATAAATTTACAGGTGCAAGCCGCGAGTCATCGTTGAATCTCAAACCCCTTGCCCAGCTCGGACAGGTCACGCCAGTAGACGATCCGCGGCTTGCCGGCGTTGGTGTCGATGACCGCCTCGACCCGGGCGATCGGCCCGCCCTTGTCGAAGTAGCCCATCGCCTGCACCCGGTAGACCTGCGTGCTCGCCGTCAGATACCGCTCCAGGGTGGCCAGCTTGCCGGCCGACATGTTCGCCTCGGTCAGCAGCCAGGCGGGGGTCTGGTAGATCGGGTCGGACCACTCGGCGGCGGCCGGCGGCGGGCGGCGGCCCTGGATCGTCTGGATGTCGGTGTCGGTCATGCCGGGCAGGGCGGCGAGGACGGCCAGCGGGGCGGTGTTGACGTTCACCCGGGCCGGGACCTCGGCGTCCTTGCGGGTCGTGCACTTGTCCAGGAGTACCGGCAGGAACTGCGCCAGCTTCCCCTGGTCGGCGAACGGGCTGTTGTACACCGTGATCGTCGTCGGCGTGACGGTCGTGGACCGGCTGGTGCTGGTGCCGCCGGGGCCGGTCGTCCGGCCCTCGATCACCGTCATACTGCCCCGCCGGGTGACGGCCACCTTGGCGTTGACCAGGCCGAACAGGGACGAGATCGACTGCCGGGCCCGCCCGTTCATGTCGAACTGCTGCGACGTGATCGGGCTGCGGCTGTTGATGACGATCTCGGGGATTTCCATCCGCTGGTTCCCGCCGGAGCTGCCGCTACTGCTCCCGCCGCCGGTGCTGCCGCCGCCGCGACCGCTGCTGCCTCCCCCGCTACCGGCACTGCCACCACTGCCACCACTCCCGCCGCTGCCACCGCCGCGACCGCTAGTGCCGCCACCGGAGCTGCCGCCGCCCATCCCGCCGGTATTCCCGCCGCCGCTGCTGCCGCCGCCGCTGCTGCCGCCACTACTCCCGCCGCCGCTCCCGCGCCCGGAGCTGCCGCCGCCGGACGACCGGGTCGGCTGCGGGGAGTACGCCCCCAACATGCGGTAGGCGATGATGAAGTCGGGGATGGTGGTGTCGCCGGAGAACGCCTCCAGCAGCTTCTGGTACAGGGTCGGGATGTCCCGGTCGTTGAGGTAGATGCGGGGGTTGCCGTCGGCGTCCACGTTCCGCTCGCGGGTGTAGACGGTCAGGTAGGCGCTCCAGCCGCGGTCGCCGGGCGTGCCGGACCCGTCGTCGCCCTCGCCCGGGTCGGGGGCGCCGTTGCGGTTGCGGTCGGTGCCGAACAAGAGTTCCGGCGTCACGCCGCGGACCAGCAGCAGCTCCTCCAGGCTGTCGAGCGGGCCGTTCTTGCACCGGTAGGACGGGCTGAGGCCGTTGTAGTAGCTGTTCTCCGCCCCGTTGGGCCGCGGCTCGTCGTCCGGGTCGATCCAGTCGACGATGGCGTCGGCCACGTCCTCGGTCATGTTCGGCAGCTTCATGAGGGTGTCATGAAGGACGGTGCCGCTGGGGTCGAGCTGGAGCAGGACGTTGGGGTTGATCTTGCCGGCTTCGTCGGTGACGCCGTAGCGGAACGAGGAGGCGTCGGCCGGCGTCTCGTCCGGGGTGAGGGGGGCGACGACGGAGAACCGGGCCTGGAACCGGGGGGCGGGGGAGTCGCCCAGGGCGATCCCCTGGAAGACGGCGGTGTTGTCGTACGGGTTGCTGCCGAGGGTGCCGGTGTAGGAGTCCTTGTCGGCCAGGAGGGCGGCGGTGTAGTAGACGCCGGAGGCGGCGGCGGCCTTGGCCTGGCCGGCCCGGACGAGGCTGTCGGCGGCCTTGTACTCGGCGGTCATCAGCTCGGCGTACTGGTAGGCGGCCAGCGCCAGCAGCGTCACGACCACCAGGACGGCGATCAGGACGACGCCGTCCCGTTTGGCCGCCACGCGGCTTGAATTCTCCCCCCTCTCCCGGCTTTGCGGGAGAGGGGGGAACTGCTAAGCGCTCCCCTCGAAGACTCGGGTCGCGGCGAAACGGGGTGTGGACCGGTTGCGTGGTCACGGCGAGGTCCCCCCCGTGGTCGAGCTGGCACCCGTCGCGGTCGTGTCGTCGGACATGGTCGGCTGGGCGTTGGCCGCCCCGATGGCGACGACGTGCCGGTAGTTGCGGACCGCGGTCTGGTCGTTCGGGTCGGCCCCGGCCCGGCGGACCGACAGGTTGATCACCACCGCCCGCGGCGGGCCGACCGGCGTCTTGCCGTCCGGCCCCAGGGCCGTCCCGTCCCAGGTGTCCTGCCAGGTCGTGCCGTCGAAGTACTGGAACGTCACCGCCGTCACCTCGGGGGCAATGATGAGCTGACTCTCGTTGTTGACGTTCGGGGGCAGCTGGGAGTCGTCGTCGTCGGCCGTGACGCGGTCGAGGTCCTGCCGGGCCAGGCCGCCGTCGGCCAGCCAGTAGGAGACGCGGCGGAGGTCGCTGGAGTTGAGCTGCTGCGTGTCGGCCAGGGCCGCGTCCGCCCCGGTGGGCAGCTTCGGCACCCGGCTGACCCAGAGGGTCAGGACGTTGTTGTCCCCCTGGACGCCGCCGTTGAGCGGGACGACCACGTCGGTCGCCACGTCGCCGGTGGCGGAGGCGACGGCGGCGGTGGCCTTGATCGGCGTCAGGCACCCGGCCACGTCGGCGTTGATGCGGGCCAACAGGTTGCGGACGACGGAGCTTTCGTTGACCAGCTCCCGACCGGCCTGGACGTGGCGGAGCTGCACCTCCATGCCGACGTACAGGGCGGCCATAAGCAGGACGGCGATGGCCGAGGCCAGCAGCACTTCCAGCAGGGTGTAGGCGGGTCGGCGCACGTCAGGGCCCTCCGGTGGTGCCCGTGGTCCCGGTGGTGCCGGTCGTGCCGGTGCCGGTGCCGGTGGTGGTGTCGTCGGTGCCGGTGGCGGACCCGTCGGTGTTACCGCGGAAGGTCGGGTCGAGGACCATCTGGTTGAGGACCGTCTCGAACCGGCCGCCGCCCGGCTGCTGGCGGCTGACGGTGACCTTCACCCGGTACAGGCCGGGGGCGTTGTCTGGCTCGGCGTCCAGCGACCAGGACCAGTCGCTGTCCTCGTCGCATGCCGTCTCTGGCACCGAGGTCAGGGGGATGGACCCGGCCAGGACCTCGGCCATGCGGGACTGGGCGATGGTGGACGCCTGGC
>DASXAN010000546.1:0-2767 GCA_036406755.1 Gemmataceae bacterium | reverse complement strand
TGGAAGCAGTTACGGCCGAGCGCATCGACGCGTACCGTGCCCGACTCGTCGAGGAGGGAAAGCTGTCGGCCCGGACGATCAACAAGAGGCTCGTGATCCTCCACGGAATCCTCCGTCGGGCGATGCGCGTCTACGGGTTGCGGTCGAACCCGGCGGCGCTCGTCGATCGTCAGCCGCTCCGCCGCTCCGGCGACTTCTCTGTCCTCGACCCGGCCGGAGTCGAGGCCCTCGCTCGAGCTTCGGCTACCGATCAGGACGCAGCCCTGTTCCGCGTCGCAGCGTTCACCGGCCTGCGGCTGGGTGAACTGCGGGCCCTCCGCTGGCAGGACGTTGACTTCGAGAAGCGGCTCGTCCACGTCCGCCGCAACTTCACCCACGGCGCGGAAGGAGAGCCGAAGTCCGGCCGGGTCCGCTCGATTCCTCTGATCGACCAGGCGGCAGCTGCACTGGACGGGCTCAGCCGGCGCGAACTATTCACGGGCGCCGGCGACCTGGTGTTCGTCGACGAGCTGGGTGGGCACCTGAACGACTGGCAGCTCCGCAACCGCTTCCACGAGGCTCTCGAGAACGCTGGTCTGCCGCCTTCACGACCTCCGGCATACGTTCGGAACCCTGGCCGTGCAGGCGTTCCCGCTCACCGACGTGAAGGCGTACATGGGCCACGCGGACATCTCCACGACGATGATCTATGTCCACCACGTTCCTCGGGTCGATGCCGCCGATCGACTTTCTCGCCTGGTCGCTGCCGCGGAATCTGCCCCCCATCTGCGGCCCGTTTCGGGACACGATCGGGACAAAGTTGCTGAGCCGGTGGAGGCTTCCGACACTGAAACCGGCTCGGTTGCAGAGCTTTCGTATTGGGCCCGCCAGGACTCGAACCTGGGACCAACGGATTATGAGTCCGCTGCTCTGACCAGCTGAGCTACGGGCCCCGCGTCACGCAGCGTAACGCGGGGCCCGCGCCCAGGGGCTTACGCCGCTGCCGTGGCGATCTGAGCGCTGTCTCCCCGTTGCCGCATGAGCATGAAGGTCGTGCCGAGCGTCCAGATCGGGACGGCGAAGATCAGGGCCGCCCAGCCGATCGGGCCGATCACGAGCACGACGGCGACGATCGCCATCAGGATCGCCCACCACTTCGGGAAGAGCCCTGTGCGGAAGGCGACCACTGCGGCCGCTGCGAACATCGCGACCAGGGTCAGCTCCGCGCCGACGAAGAACAGGTCGGCGATGTGCGTCAGGGCGCCGGCGGTGGCGGGACTGACGTCGTTCTTGTTGATCGCGACCGCGACCGGGCCGGCCATCGTTCCGATCGCGAGGACGACCGAGCCGACCGCCGCGCCGAAGGCGATGCCGGTGAACGTGTGCCGGCCGCCCTCGGCCTCCGCCATCCGAGCACGCAGCGTGCCCGCAAACCACAGGAAGCACACACAGCCGAGCATGAACAGCCAGGACGCGACCAGGATCCTGTTCGCGTTGTGCTGGTAGACGGCGAGCATCTGCGCGTCGGTCTTGTCGCTCGACGTGTCGGGCGCCTTCTGCAGGGCCAGACCCACGATCCAGAGCACGACCGCGGCCACACCCGCGAGCGGCGAGAGCCGTTCCCAACGAGACATACGTTGAACCCCTCTCCTCGTAGTACGACGAAACGGGCGGAGTATAGACCGCCGCGCGGCGGAATTCGACACTGTCAGGACGCTTCCGCAATTTGCACGAAAAACCGTTGGACATCCCCTTGCGGGAACCCTCCGAACGCTCTAGGTTTCCGCTTGCGCCGAGCACGGAGCGCGATTAGGTCGAGGCCCAGCCGGGCGGCAGTACGCGGAAGCGGAAGGTTGGTCGGCTAGGCGGACGAAAGCGCCACCGGCTCGGCGAATTCTTGGTCCCGTACGGCCCGTCCTTCCGTCCGACCGCCTCTCTAGCCTCACGTCCGCGTGGAAGGCGACTACCTCCGCCGCGGCACGGCCGAGTTCATCGGCACGTTCACGCTCGTCTTCGTCGCCGGCGGGGTGATCATGGTCCAGTCGGGGGGGCTGATCGGCGTTGCGGTCGCGCAGGGCCTCGCGATCGCAGTGATGGTCACCGCGTTCGCGCACATCTCCGGCGGCCACTTCAACCCGGCGATCACGCTGGGGTTCGTCGCCACGCAACGCATCCGGGTGAGTCTCGCGCTGGTCTACTGGCTGATGCAGTTCGGCGGCGCGGTCGCCGCGTCGCTCCTTCTCTGGTGGATCTTCCCGAAGGAGGCGATCGCACCAGCCCGGCTCGGCGCGCCGCTCCTCCACCCGTCGGTGGGAAGCGGAGCGGGAGTGGCGCTGGAGGCGATCATGACCTTCTTCCTGGTCCTCGCCGTCTTCGCCACCGCCGTCGACGAACGCGGCGCGTTCAGGGCCGTTGCCGGATTCGGCATCGGGCTCGTGATCACGATGGACATCCTCACGGGCGGACCGCTGACCGGCGCGGCGATCAACCCGGCGCGCGCATTCGGGCCGCAGCTCGTCTACGACGTCTGGGAGAGTTACACCTGGATCTTCTACGTCGGCCCGTTCGCCGGCGGCGTGATCGCAGCCCTGCTCTACGAGTACCTCTTCCTCCGGCGGCCGGTCGAAGCGCCGGGGCCCGAGGAGACGGGGCTGATCGAGCCCGGCGTCTCCGAGTGAACTAGCCGCGTGAAGTCGTTCCGTACGGCCGACGGCCGCACGCTCTCGTACCGGCGCGAGGGGGCGGGGCCGATGGTCGTCTGCCACCCGGGCGGGCCCGGCTTCTCGGC
>DASXAN010000545.1:0-6020 GCA_036406755.1 Gemmataceae bacterium | reverse complement strand
CGAGCCGGCGAAACTGCCGGCGTCGGTGCTGGCCGCGCCGCTGGCGGCCGAACCGGTCGAGTGCGGCGCCGAGGCGTTCAAGCTGTTCGCCACCAAGGTTCAGCCGGTCTTGATGAACGTCTGCGCCGGCTGCCACGCCGGCGACAAGGCGGGAAAGTTCCGGCTCGAACGGGTCTACGCCGACAGCCTGAACGCCCGCCCGGCGACGCAGGCCAACCTCGCCGCGGTGATGGCGGTCATCGACCGCGAGAAGCCGGCCGGCAGCCCCTTGCTCCAGCGGGCGACGGCCGCCCACGGCGGGGCGGTCGTGCCGCCGCTGCGCGACCGGGACGTGCCGGCGTTCAAGCACCTCGACGAGTGGGTACGGCTGGTGTCGAGTGACACGTCATCGCCGGCGGCCCCGGCCGCAGCGACGGAGGTGGTCGGCACGGCGGCACCGGTCCCGCCCGCGGCAGAGAAATCGGACTTTGGTGCCGGCGGCCCGAAGAAAGACGTTGCGGCCGCCCCGAAGGACCCGTTCGACCCGACGATTTTCAACCAGCAGCACCACCCCGACGGGCCGAAACCCGCGGCTCCGCCGGCGCCGGCTACCCCGCCTTGACGTTCGACAGCCGCTCCAGCATCAGGTACAGGGCGTGCGTCCCCTTACGGCCGAGCCCCTGGGCCTGGACGGCGTTGAACAGCTGCGCCACCAGCCCCAGGCCCGGCATGGCCAGCTGCATCTGCCGGGCTTCGGCCAGGGCGATGGTCATGTCCTTGACGAAGTGCTCGGCGTAGAAGCCCGGCTCGAAGTTGCCGTCGATCATCCGCGGCCCGAGGTTGTTCAGCTGCCAGCTCGCCGCCGCTCCGCCGCCGACCGATTGCAACACCGTCTTCGCGTCCAGCCCGGCCTTCTTGGCGTACAAGAGCGCTTCGCACACGCCGTTTAGGGCGCTGGCGATCAAGATTTGGTTCACCATCTTGGTGTGCTGCCCGGCCCCGGCCGGCCCCTGGTGCACGATCGTTTTGCCCATGCACTCCAACAGCGGCCGGACCGCCTCCAGCGCCGCCGCGTCGCCGCCGACCATGATCGACAGCGTCGCGTTCTTCGCCCCCACGTCGCCGCCGGACACCGGGGCGTCCAGGGCGGCCACACCTTTCGCCTTCGCGGCCTGGGCGATCTCCGCGGCCAGGGATGGTTCGCTCGTCGTCATGTCCACCAGCACGGCCGCGGCCTTCGCCCCGGCGAGCGCGCCGTTCGGGCCGAGAAACACTTCCCGAACGTCCGACGGAAAGCCGACGATGGCGAAGACCACGTCGGACTGCTCGGCGACCGCCTTGGGCGAATCGGCCCACGCCGACCCGACATCGAGCAGCGGCTGGCTTTTCGCCTTGGTCCGGGAATACACGGTCATCGTGTACCCGGCGGTCATGATGTTCCGACACATCGACTGGCCCATGACGCCGGTGCCGATGAAGCCGACGCGGGTGGTGCCGGGCTGGGCCTTGGCGGGCTGCATGATCGTCCTCCGTCGGGGCGCGTTGCGCGGCGCGACCGTTCGCCGCCTATGGTAAGGGGCCGGGCTGCGGCGGAAAGGTGCTTGAATCCCGTTCACCGGGCGACGAATCTAATTGAAAGGGCTTTGGCCAACCGGCGGGTGAAGGTGCATGGCGTTCGCGCGGCTGCGGAATCCGATCGTCCTCGTCCACGGCCTGATGGGTTTCGACGCCGTCCGGGTCCGCGGCTTCCGGCTGCGCGGCTACTTCCCCGGCGTCGAGGAGTCGCTGCGGGCCGCCGGCAACCATGTCCACTGCGCCAGTCTGAGCCCGACGGCCGGCGTCGCCCACCGCGCTGACGAACTCCGCGCCTTCCTCGACCACGTCTCGCCGACCGACCCGGTCCACGTCATCGCCCACAGCATGGGTGGGCTGGACGCCCGGTACATGATCGCCCAGCTCGGCATGGCGGACCGCGTCTTGTCGCTGACGACGATCGGCACGCCGCACCGCGGCAGCCCGTTCGCCGACTGGGGCCTCCGCCGGCTGGAGCGGTACGTCAAGCCGTTCTTCAAACTCCTGTCCCTGCCCGACCAGGCGTTCTACGACCTGACGACTGACGGTTGCCGGGCGTTCAACGATCAGGTCCCGGACGCGCCGGGGGTGCGGTACTTCTCCATCGCCGGCCGGTGTTCGCTCGCCTGGCTCAGCCTCGAATGGCTCATCCCGCATGAGGTCGTCCGCCGGGCGGAGGGGCCGAACGACGGCCTGGTGTCCATCGCGTCGGCCACCTGGGGCGAGCAGACGGACGTGTGGGACGGGGACCACGTTAGCCTCGTCAACTGGCCGAACGCACAGGCGTGCGCCCTCGGCGTGTGGCGGTGCCGCCGCCGGCAGTACGCCGCCCTCGTCGGCCGGCTGGCCGACGCCGGATTCTAACCGGCGTGGTTACTCACCCGTTGCGCGACGGCTTGCGGAATCTGGTAGACTGCGCCCTGTGGCCGTCCCATCGTCGCCGCCGGAGCACCTGTCGTGTCCCTTTGCCGCTCCATCGCCATGACTGGCGGCCTCTTCGGCGTGCTGCTCCTCAGCAGTCATGCCGGCCGCGGCACGCCCGGTCCGGCGAACGGTCCGTTCGACGTCCGGCTGCGGGCGATCGCCAAGGACTATCTGGCGTGGGGCCGTGTCGACGGCGAGGCTCGTCTGGCGCCGACCGACTGCCGGGCACCCGTGCCTGCCGAAGCCCGGGTCAGCCGGAGCGAGGACGCCAAGACGCATGGTCAGAAACTGTATTCCCTCTTCGCCAAGGACCGAACGGCCTACCTGGGGGCAGCGAAAGTTCCGAATCCCGTGGGCCAAATCGTCGTCAAGCAATCCTGGCTGCCAATCGAAGTCCCGGACGACGGCGGGCCGCTGCGGGCCAAAGCCGTCCAGGCCGATGGCGGCCGGTTCATTCCGCTCATCCGCAAAGACGGCAAGCTGTTGAAGGCCGGCAAGCAGGCCGACCTCTTCGTCATGTTCAAGCTCGACCCACAGACGCCGGGCACCGACCAGGGCTGGGCGTATGGCACGGTTACGCCGGACGGGACACGGGTTACGTCGGCCGGCCGGGTCGGGTCGTGCATGCGGTGCCACGCCAAGGCCGACCACGACCGACTGTTCGGGCTGCCCGGCGGGTCGAAATAACGGCGGCGTTACCAATCCGTTACACGCGGAACTCGTCTCACAGGTAGAATGCGCGCCGTTGCAAGTCGGTGACCGGTTCGTCATTAAGAACGGAGGCGCGCGCCCGAGCCGCAAACGGCGTCTAGACTCAAGGGTTGCTCATGTCCCTCCCGCACATCGTCGTCGTCGAGGACGAACCCGCCATCCGCCGCGGCGTGACGGATGCCCTGCGCGTCACGGGCTACACCGTGACCGAGGCGGCCGACGGCGACGCCGGCCTAACCGCCGCGCTCCGCCGCGACGTCGGCCTGGTCCTGCTCGACCTGCTCCTTCCCCGCCGGGACGGGCTGGAGGTGCTCTCCGAGCTGCGGAAGGACCGGCCGGGCCTGCCGGTCATCATCCTCACCGCCCGCGGGTCCGAGGACGACCGCGTCCGCGGGCTGCGGATGGGGGCGGACGATTACGTCGTCAAGCCGTTCTCGGCCCGCGAGCTACTCGCCCGGGTCGAGGCCGTGCTGCGGCGGGCGCCGTCGCGGCCCGCCATCACCGGCGCGCGGCTCGGCCGGGCGAAGCTCGACCTGCTGCGGCGCGAGGTCCACTGGCCGGGCGGCTCCCGCGGCGAGCTGAGCGAGACGGAAGCCGCCATCCTCGCCTATCTGCTCGCCCACCGCGACCGGACCGTCACCCGCGACGACCTGCTGGTGAGCGTCTGGGGCATCCCGCCGCACGGGCTGGAGACGCGGGCCGTCGACATGCACATCGCCCGGCTGCGGGCCAAGCTCCGCGACCCGTCGGGCCGGCCGACCCCGGAGGCGGTGGTCACCGTCCGGGCCCGCGGGTACATGGCGGCGCCGGACTTGATCCCGGTCGAGAACGGCAACGGCGCGGGGGTCGCTTCATGACGGCCGCCCTCCGCGCCCGCTCCTGGGGCCTGTTGGTCTACTTGCTGATTGCCGCGTTGGTGATCGGCGGGCTGGGGTGGGTGACGGCCGCGACGCTGCGGCTGGAGCTGTCCGACCAGATGCGGCTGGCGCTGTGGCGGCTCGACAGCCGGGTGTCCCCCGCCTTGGCCCGCGAGGACTCCCGGCCCTTCCAGCACTACGACGCGCTCTACGTCCCGCTGCCGGCGATGCAAAAGAACCTTTACGCCTGCCCGCCG
The DNA here is from genome assembly GCA_036406755.1 of Gemmataceae bacterium. Classification (GTDB taxonomy): domain Bacteria; phylum Planctomycetota; class Planctomycetia; order Gemmatales; family Gemmataceae; genus DASXAN01. The sequence goes on along the minus strand of DASXAN010000545.1, from coordinate 1,720 downwards.
GGGACGGTGTGGGTGCCGTCGCCGCTCCTGAATGCCGGCCTGCCGGACTGGATGCTGCTGCACTTCCAGACGACGGCCGAGGGCAACTGGCGGTCGCCGCAGGTGCTGAATCAGATCCTCTGCGACGGCCTCTGCCGGCCGCAGCTGCACCTGGACATGACCAACGTCACGCCCGCCCGGGCCGAGCTGCTCGGCGAGTTGAAGAAGCACTACGCGCCGGCCAACCTGCTCGCCCGGCTCCCCGAAGGCGGAGACGTGCAGGTGATTCCGGCCGACCCGGCCCCGCAGCAAGAGCAGCAGGTCCAGGCGAAGGACGCGGCCCCGAATCAGCCCTCGCAGCAGCCGTCGCAGGGCCTCCTGCAGACGAATCCCGACAACGACTACGGCCGCCGGGCGGGCCAGAAGAGCGCGGTCCGGGGCGAAACAACGAATAGCGTTGCGGCCAACAACGGGATCAATTTCAATCTCGTACCATTCGGCGAGGAGATTCCGTGGGCCGAGCTCGGCGGCAAGTGGAGCGGCCCCGGTCATGCGAGCGAGGTTCGGGTCGGGGAGCTGAAGCCGCTGTGGTTGCGGGCCGACGGCCAGCCGGAGCGGCTGGTGCTGGCCCGGCTGGCGAGCTCCGGCAAGCGGCGGGTCGTGCAAGGCGTCATCCTCGATTGGCCCCACCTGCGCGACATCCTGCTGCCCGAAATCCAGGACCTGTTCCCGGACGCCCGGCTGGAGCCGGTTCCGGAGGGCGGCGACTCCGAGACGCCGGAGCGGCAGATGACCGCCCTGCCGGTGCAACTCGACCCCGGCCCGCAGACGTGGGGGGTGCTGCGCCAGTGGTCACCGCTGCGGGTCGGGCTGCTCCTGGCATGGGCGGCGGCGCTGTCCGCCCTGGCGGTCGTCGGCCTGGGCGGGTGGTCGCTCCTCGACCTGTCCGAACGGCGGTTTCGGTTCGTCTCCGCGGTCACCCACGAACTCCGGACGCCGCTGACGACGCTCCGGCTGTACCTGGACATGCTCAACTCCGGCCTCGTCCGCGACGAACCGCAAAAGGCCGAATACCTCAAGACGCTCGACAGCGAGTCCGACCGCCTGCACCGGCTGGTGAGCAACGTGCTGGACTTCGCCCGGCTGGAGAAACAGCGGCCGAAGTTGTCCCTCCGAGAGGTACCGGTGACGGCGCTGTTGGAGCAGGTGCGGGCCAACTGGCAGGAGCGGTGCAAAGCGGCCGGCAAGGAACTGATTGTGGCCACCGGGCCGGGCTGCCCGCCAGCGGTGACGACGGACGTCGAGCTGGTGCAGCAGATCGTCGGCAACCTGATCGACAACGCCTGCAAGTACAGCCGGGACGCGGCCGACGGGCGGGTCTGGCTGCGTGCCCGGCCGGACGGCCGGCGGTGGGTGGCGCTGGAGGTCGAGGACCGCGGGCCCGGGGTGCCGGCACGGGAGCGGCGGGGGGTGTTCCGGGCGTTCCGCCGTGGGCGGTCGGCGGACGTGACGGCCGGCGGCGTCGGGCTGGGGCTGGCGTTGGCCCGCCGGTGGACGCGGCTGCTCCGCGGGAAGCTCCTCCTGCGTCCCGGCCGCGACGGCGCCGGGGCGTGCTTCCAGTTGTGGCTCAAGACGTAGAGGCGCACACTCCCCGGCGGTGGGCCTGCGTCGCCTACGGCTCCTCGACCCACCCGACACCGGCTTGCGCCGTATAACGGAGGGGTGCCCCCGTTACTCCGCA
>DASXAN010000544.1:0-4800 GCA_036406755.1 Gemmataceae bacterium | reverse complement strand
TGGAAGCCACCCATGCCGAGGTCGGGGCGATCCTGGCAGTGCGGGAGAATCGCGAGCTGGACTTGCTGGCCTACCACCACCGCGACCCGGCCGTGCAGACGTACCACAAGGTCTCGCAATTCCTCTCCGGCGAAGTCCTGTCCAGCCGCGAGGCGGTTCTGGCGGAGGACGTGGCTCGGCACGAAGACCTGCGGCAGCGGGAAAGCCTGGCCGAGTTGCGGGCGACCAGCGTCATCTGCGCCCCGGTCGTGTTCGCGGATAAGGTGCTCGGCCTGATCCACTTGTACTGCACCACACCGGATAAAGGGCTGGATACCGACGACCTCGAATTCACCGTGGCCGTCGCCCGGCACCTGGGGTCGGCCCTGCACCAGCTCCAGGTCCAGGCGGAGCTGACCGTCGAGAACCAGGCGCTGCGGGACCAGCTCCGGGTCGAGAGCGAGCTGGTCGGGGAGAGCAAGTCGATTCAGGAGATCGAGTCACAGATCGGCCGTGTGGCCGGGACGGCGGCGACCGTGCTGATTCGCGGGGAGAGCGGCGTCGGCAAGGAACTGGTCGCCCGGGCCATCCACTTCTCCAGCCCGCGCAAGGCCGGGCCGTTCGTCTGCCTTAACTGCGCTGCCCTGACCGAGACGCTGCTGGAGAGCGAGCTTTTCGGCCACGAGAAGGGCGCCTTCACCGGCGCCACCGAGAAGATGATCGGCAAGTTCGAGGCGGCCGACCGGGGGACGATCTTCCTGGATGAGATCGGCGAGATGGCGCTGGGGACCCAGGCCAAATTCCTCCGCGTGCTGGAGGGCCATCCCTTCGAGCGCGTCGGCGGGAACACCCCGATCAAGGTGAACGTCCGCGTGGTGGCGGCGACCAACCAGCCACTGGAGCAGGCCGTCCGCAACGGCACCTTCCGCCGCGACCTGTTCTTCCGCCTCCAGGTGGTCGAGATCCGCGTGCCGCCGCTGCGCGAGCGGCCGGCCGACGTGCCGGTGCTGGCCGAGCATTTCCTGCACCGCTTCGTCCGGGAGATGGGGCGGCGGATCAAGGGGTTCACCCCGGCCGCGCAGGCGAAGCTCCGCGACTACCACTGGCCGGGCAACGTCCGCGAGTTGCGCAACGTGATCGAACGGGCGGTGGCGCTGGCCACCGGCCAGGTGCTGGACGCGGACGACCTGTGGCTGTCGTCACTGGAAGCGGCCGGCCCGGCCCCGGTCGCAGAATCGTTCCGCCCGCTGTCGATGGCCGACCTGGAAAAAGAACACATCCTGCGGACGCTCAACCACACCGACTGGAACAAGAGTCAAGCGGCGGCGATCCTCGGCATCGAGCGGTCCACCCTCGATCGAAAGATCAAGGGATATGACCTACAGCGGTAGCGACCGGCCGAGCAATCAAGGGAAGTAGCAATAGCGGAGGTAGAGCGCCTGGCCGGCGGCCTTGCCCTCGCAGCGGCCGGCGATCGTGATCGTGTCTCCCGCCTTGAGTTTGCCGGCCTTTTCTTCGGCCGCCTTGTCGTCCTTATCGAGGATGCACTTGATGCCGAACAGGTCGCCTTCGCCTGACGAGGCCAGGTCGATGTAGTATCCGGCCAGGGGCAATTTGCCGATGTCGGACACCTTGCCCGTGACCTGGATCAACTTGTCCTTGTACTTCTGATCCGCCCCGATCTGGTTCTTCTTGTATTCATCCGCCAACTCGTCAGCCGTCAGTTTGGCGACCGGTTTGGCCGGCTCCTCCACCGACGGTTTCGCCTTGGGCTTGTTGCACCCGGCCAGCGCGACCGGGAGCAGTCCAATGGTCAGAACGCAAAGCAAAGTGCGCATGAACGTCTCCGTCAATGGGTCGGGTGGCTAATAGTCACGGCCGGGGCGTGGTTGTCATGGCCCTGACCGTGGAGCGGGGCGGGGGGCGGCGGTTCGAGGCTGATGTCGGGCGGGTACCAGGCGTTGCGGGTCTGGAGCCACCCGCAGCTGAGGACGAGGCCGATCAGAAGGGCGACCGCACCGAGTTGCCACAGCCCGTTGGCCATCGGGATGAATCCGAGCACGATCACGTTCGACGGGAAGACGAGCGTCCACACGACGGCGGCCATGACGCCGATCAGGACCAAGGGCACCCACCCGCCCTCGGCCAGGATCGGCCACGTTTTCCGCCAGTTCACGGCCCACAGGCACCAGATGAACAACACGACCACGGGCAGATATCTGAGGGCGGCGCGGCCGGAATCGGACAGCCAAGCCGGCAGGATGAAGTCCATCGGCCCTCCAGAAGAAGTTGCGGTCGCCGGGGCGGTCCGGTACGGTTGCAGCCAACGATAAGCAGTCGGGGCCGTCGCGTCAACGTGCCGGCGTGTTGTTCCGCGAGGGGGGAACGGGTTTCGTGCCGCTGTTCGGCGCCCACATGTCGTTCGCCGGCGGTTACCACGCGGCCTTGCTCACGGCCCGGGATCATGGCTGCGGCACCGTCCAGATCTTCACCAAGAACCGGCCAAATCGGAGGTTGCAAACTCCCACCGGATGCGGTCGTGTTGCAGGTGGTACGTGTACCGGCCCTTGCGGTCCGTCTTGGAGGGCCGGGTCGGCCGGGTCGCCGGCGGGTGGAACTTCCGCTCCCAAAACAGCGTCACCCGCCGGAACAGCCGCCGTATCGCCTCCCCCTTCTCCCGGGCGTCCAAGGTCGGCCACTCCGCCAGCAGCTTTTTTCGCTCCGCCTCCCGCTGCTCCTCGGCGGCGTACAGCACTTGGAACCGCTCGCTCAGCGGCACCGTGCGGGGCTTCCACCGCTCGATCTCGTCCTCCAGTTCTACGATCTTCGCCTTGATTTTGGACCGCATCAGGTCGGTGGCGTCCACCCATTCGCCGGTGTACCGGTCGTGCTTCGCTTGGAGCTTGGCCAGCTTCCGCTCGGCCCGTTCCGCGGCCGCGTGTTCGGCGTCCATGATAATCCTCTTGAGGTCGGCCGGCGTGACGGCCGGGTGCTCGTCGGCCGGCGGGCGTCGGCCCCGCGGCCGGGGCCAACTGTGGGCGGGATCGCAAACACCCCACTTGTAGAACAGGCCGGCCGCTCCCTCCAGGCTCCTGATCGTCTCTTCCTCAAACTCGCACGACTCCCGGAGGTAGTCCCCCAGGGCGTCGAGCCCCTGGCAGAGCCAACCGCACCACTGGTCCCGGGCCTCCTCATCCTCATGCCCCAGCCGGGCCAGCCGCTCTTGCAGGTTGGCCCTCGCCCCCGCACTGGCCAGCATGTCGAACTCCAGCCCCATCTGTCGGGCCTTGTCCAGCAACAGCCGCTCGGCGTCGGCGTGCGTGATCCGCTGGTAGCCGCACGTGGCCTTGTGGCCGTTGCAACGGCCCTGAATGTAGCTACAGCAGACGTAGACCACGGTGCGTTTGCCGGTCTTCCAGTCCTTTTCCGTGCGGCCCTGTAGGCCCTTGCCGCAGTGGCCGCAGCGGAAGATCTGCTTGAGCCAGTAGGCCGGGTTGCGGGGGGAGAAGTTCTTGCGGCCCTCCCGGTGGGCCTCCGCCTCGCCGTCCAGCTTCTCCTGGGCCAGTGCGAACGTCGGCCGGTCAATCAGTGCCTCGTGCGTGTCCGTCTTGACGATCGCCGGCCGCCGGCGTTTGTCCGCGGCGGGCACGATCAGGCCGTCGCCGTCGAACGTGTGCAGGTCGCCGGACTGTTCCTTGCCGAAGTGGGTATCGCCGACGTAGACCGGGTTCCTCAGTACGCTCGTGACCAGCCCGTGCGTCCACGGCCGACCGTAGGCCCGCAGCCCCGCGTCGTTCAAAGACTTGGACACCATCCGCCGCGACAACCCGACGCGGGTGAACTGGTCGAACACGAGCCGGACGGCCCGGACGTAGTCCGGGTCGTTGTGCGGCACCAGCTTGATCCGGTCCTCGCGTGCTTTGCGGGGAATCTTGACGTTCTTGGCACCCGGCATGAGTCGCCCGTCGGCCGCGGCGTGGAACACCTGGCCCAGCGTGCGGCTGGTCGGGTGCCACTCCCACTTGAGCTTGCCGTCCGGGCCGAGACACGCCTTGCCGTATCCGAACGGCCCCGGTCCGGTCGGCCAAGTCCCCGTCGCCTTGAAGTTGCCGACCCGGGTCCGCAGCGAGCGGTACGAGATGTCTTGAAGCTCCTTCTCCGACTTGATGCTGTTGACGAAGGCCATCATTTCGGTGGCCAAGTCCCGGTCGGTCAGGTCCTTCTTCGCCCGCAGGTCGTAGAGGCGTGTGCGGTTGTCGCAGAGCACACCCAGCAGGCTGTAAAGCTCCCGGCGGTCAGCGGTGCCCCAGCGGTCCTGCGACTCCACGTAGACGGTGCCGACCTTGCCGGCCTGCACAAGTTCCATGAGGGCGTTGAAACCCGGATTGTCCCTTACCTTGCGGCGGCTGACGGTGCCGACGAACCAGTAGCGGTCCGGGACGTAGACTCCGGCGTCCCGCAGCATGGCCTCCACGTTGGCCCGCTGCCCCTCGTCGCCCTGTGCCTGTGTGCTCTTGCGGATGAAGACGCAATCGACCCGGGTGGTCGTTGCGGTGGCGGTCGCCGGCATGGGACTCCCGACCTTCCTCCCGACCGCGGTTGAAGAGAGGGGGCGGCGTGTCACCCGGTCGGGTTGGATGACCGGCCGGGGTCATGACTCCCCGACCGTGCCGCCCCCCTGACACCCCCGACGGCCGGACAACAGGTGGGGGTCGTCAGTCGGTGCGAACCAGACTGTTGTACCGGCCCCCGCGGCCGGGGGCCCCCGGGCAAAAACCGCGGGGTGCGGGGGCGGCGTGCCGCCGGCCCGCCGGGGGCCCA
>DASXAN010000543.1:0-8620 GCA_036406755.1 Gemmataceae bacterium | reverse complement strand
GCCTGATCGACCGGGGCGCGGGCGAGATCCGGGTCCTGGACAACCTGGTCCGCGGCCGGCCCGAGAACCTCGGGCCGGCGCGGGCGCGGCGGCCGATCACGCTCCTGGAGGGGGACGTCCGCGACCGCGACGCCGCCACCGTGTCCGACGCCGTCGCCGGCTGCGACTACGTGTTTCATCAGGCCGCCATCCGCATCACGCTGTGCGCCGAGCGCCCGCGCGAGTGCATGGACGTGCTGGTAATGGGGACGTTCAACGTCTTCGAGACGGCCGCGGCGGCGAAAGTGAAGAAGGTGGTCTACGCCTCGTCGGCCTCGGTGTACGGCGGGGCCGACGAGTTCCCCACGACCGAGCGGCACCACCCGTACAACAACCGGACGCTCTACGGGGCCGCCAAGCTGATGAACGAGGGGGTCGCCCGCCACTTCCACGACATGAACGGCCTGGCGAGCGTTGGGCTGCGCTACTTCAACGTGTACGGCCCGCGGATGGACGTGACCGGGGCGTACACGGAGGTGTTCATCCGCTGGCTGGACTGCGTGGACCGCGGCACCCCGCCGCAGATCCACGGCGACGGCTCGGCCAGTATGGACCTGATCTACGTCGACGACGTGGCCCGGGCGAACGTCCTGGCGCTGAAGTCGGACCGGGCGGACACCGTCTACAACGTCGGCAGCGGGACGGAAACCTCGCTGTTGGGCCTGTGGGAGGCGATGCAGCGGCTGACGGGCGCCTACCACCTGGCCCCGGAGTTCCACCCGCCGCGGAAGGTCAACCCGGTGCCGCGCCGGTTGGCCGACGTGAGCCGGGCCAGCGCCGAGCTGGGGTTCCGGGCCGAGGTGTCGCTGGAGGAGGGGCTGTCGCGGCTGGAGTCGTGGCGGCGGGAGGTGCTTGGCCAGTTGCAAGAGGCGGCCCGATGAGTGTTGTCCCAGCCTCGGTCGCGCCGGCCGCGCCGACCGTCGGCGGAGACAGGCGGCCCGCCGGAGTCCAAACCCGGCGGGACCGCCTGTTGTCCATCGACGCGCTCCGCGGGCTGGGGGCGCTCGTGGTGGTCCTGCACCACATTCCGCACAACGTGCCGCGCGCCGGGTTCGAGGATTTCCGGTTCTTTCTGCTACTGCCCATGGACCTCGGGTACCTCGGGGTGACGCTGTTTCTGGTCGTCTCGGGGTTTTGCATCCACCTGAGCGCCGCCCGGAAACTCGTCCAGGGGCAGCTCTCCTCGTTTAGCTGGGCCGCCTTCTGGCGTCGCCGCTTCTACCGGCTGTACCCGCCTTATTTTGCCGCGGTCGTTTACAGCCTGGTCCTGTGGTGGGTGGCCCGGGCGCTCACGGACCCGGCCCCCTCGCCGGTGTACGTCAAATACCTGATCGCCGACATTCTCATCCACGTCGTTCTGATCCAAGATCTCTTCTTGTTGGGCGAGGGTGTCAATAACGCGGCCCTGTGGTCGCTCGGCCTAGAAGAGCAACTGTACCTCCTCTATTCCGGGTTCCTCTGGATGCGCCGCCGTTGGGCGCTGGGGCTCGTGCTCGCGGCCGTTCTCGTGACCACCCTGACCTGGGTGGCGGGCGTGGTCGGACCACGGCTCATCGACCACCAGCGGGACGCGCCGGAAGTTCTCCGTTGGATCACCTGGCCGTTCATGTGGTGGTTCTCCTGGGTGCTCGGCGCCGTGGCGGCCGAGGCATACACCGGGGCCGTCCGGCTCCCCGGGTGGTGTTACCGGTGGCGCGTCGCCGTCGCACTCGCTGCCCTGGGCGTCGTCCTGAACGCGTACACGCTGGCGCCGGTGTTGAAAGGGGCCTACCCGTCCCTGGAGTCGGTCCCGTTCTTTCACCCGGCTCGGGTGGGTTTGAAATTCGGCACCATTCTCTCCGAGTTGGTCTTCACGGTGGCTTTCTTCGTCCTTGTTAACGCTGGCATCCGCGCCGAGCGTCCTGGCAGGTTAGGGTCGGCGCCGATTCGCTCGCTGGCTGCGGTCGGTTTGATGTCGTACTCGCTGTATTTGACGCATATACCGCTTCTCGGCGTGTTGAAGGTAGTGGTCCCACTGGATCGGAGCCTCGGCGCCGTCGCACTGCGCTGCGTCTTATTCATCCCGGCCTGTCTGCTCGTCGGATTGGTCTTTTTCTTGTTCGTGGAACGGCGATTTCTTAACACCCGTGCGCCGGCTCCGGCGGCGAGCGCGCCGGCGTGTCCGGTCGGCCATGGCGTCCGCTTAGCCCAGGAGATGGCCCGATGAACACCCGCCGAACGGCGAACGTAAAGGCCGCGGCCGCCCCCTTAGCGATTGCCAAGCCGACCCTCGGCGAGGAGGAGGCCGCCGCCGCGCGCGAGGCGATCCTCTCCGGCTGGGTGACGCAGGGCCCGCAGGTGGCCGCCTTCGAAAAGGAGTTCGCCGCCTACGTCGGCGCCCCGCACGCCTGTGCGGTGTCGAACTGCACGACCGCGCTGCACCTGGCCCTGCACGCCCTGGGCGTCGGGCCGGGCGACGAGGTCGTCACCGTCAGCCACTCGTTCATCGCCACGGCCAACGCGGTCCGCTACTGCGGGGCCGAGCCGGTGTTCGTGGACATCGACCCGCGCACCTACAACCTCGACCCCGCCCTGCTGGAGGCGGCGATCACGCCGCGGACCAGGGCGATCATGCCGGTCCACCAGATCGGCCTGCCGTGCGACCTGGGGGCGATCCTGGCCGTCGCCCACCGGCACGGCCTGCCGGTCGTCGAGGACGCCGCCTGCGCCATCGGCAGCGAGGTGCGGGTCGGCGGGACCTGGGAGCGGGTCGGCCGGCCGCACGGCACCGTGGCCTGCTTCTCCTTCCACCCGCGCAAGGTCATCACCACCGGCGACGGCGGCATGCTGACCACCCGCGACCCCGAACTGGACCGCCGGTTCCGCCTGCTCCGCCAGCACGCCATGAGCGTCCCGGACACCGTCCGCCACGCGGCCACGGCGGTGGTCTTCGAGGAGTACCCGGAGGTCGGCTTCAACTACCGCATGACCGACATCCAGGCGGCGGTGGGCCGGGTGCAGCTGCGGCGCTTGCCAGGGCTGCTGGCCGAGCGGGTCCGGCTGGCGGACGAATACGCCCGGGCGTTGCGGGACATCCCCGGCCTGGAGCCGCCGTTCGTGCCGGACGACGCGCGGACGAACTACCAGTCCTACGCGGTGCGGGTGACGGACGAGTACCCGCTGGGCCGGGACGAGTTAATGCGGGCGCTCCTGGAACAGGGGATCAGCACGCGGCGGGGTATCATGAATAGCCACCAGGAGCCGGCCTACGCCGACCTGCCGCCGCAGAATCTGCCGCACTCGGAGGCGGCGCGGGACGGCGTGGTGCTGCTGCCGCTGTACGTCGGGATGACGCCGGAGGATGTCGGCCGGGTGACCGACGCCCTTGCCTCTCCGCGAGCCGCCGTGCGAGCCAGCGCCTAAGCTGACGGCGCAGCGTTCCCTCCGCTCCCAAACAGGTGCCACCGTGTTAAGGACAGCCGCCCCCCGTGCTTCTCAGCCAGACGCTACACCGGCAGTCCAGTCGGTCGTCGATACCGCCCTGCGCATCCGGGCCTTCGAGACCGCCCTGCTCGATCTGTTCAAACAGGGCCTCCTCTTCGGGACCGTCCACACCTGTATCGGCCAGGAGTTCTGTGCCGCGGCGCTGCACCCGCACCTCCGCCCGGGGGTGGATGCCTTCTTCGCCACCCACCGCGGCCACGGCCATTACCTGGCCTACGGCGGCCCGGAAGACGCCCTCCTGGCGGAGTTGATGGGCCGCGAGGGGGCACTCTGCCTGGGCCGGGGCGGCACGCAGAACCTGTTGTACGAGCGGTTCTTCTCGGCCGGCATTCAGGGCGGTAGCGCCCCCATTGCCACCGGCTTCGCCTGGGCGCTGAAGCGCCGCGGCGAGCGCGGCATTGCCGTGGCCCAGATCGGCGACGGCACCCTGGGCGAGGGGACCCTGTACGAGGCGTTCACCTTCGCCGCCCTCTTACAGGCGCCGGTGCTCTTCCTGCTCGAGTACAACGGCTGGGCGCAAACCACGGACGTCCGCACGACCACCCCGGGCGACATCCTCCAGCGCGCCGCCGGTTTCGGCCTGGAGGCCGACTGGGCCCGGGACACGAACCCGGCCGCCCTCTATGAGCACCTGGGGAAGGTGGTGGCCAGGGTCCGCCAGGGGCGGCCGTTCCTCCAGGTTATCGAAACCCGCCGGCTGATGGCCCACAGCAAGGGGGACGACAACCGGCCCACGGAACTGGTCGAGGCGTTGTGGGAGGCCGACCCGCTCGCCCGGATCCTGGCGCGAGAGGCGTCCGCCCGGCAGACCGCCGAGGCGGCCGAGGGGGCGATCAGCCGGCTCGCCCGGGAGGTCGCGGCCCGGCCGCTCGTCGGCGGTGCCGACGGCCCGGCGGTCGCGCCGGCCCCGGGTGCGCTCGACAGCCTCGCCTTGCACGCCGACGCCGCCGACGGGCGGGAATACGGCCGGGTCGCCGAAGAACTGAACTGCGCGCTGCATGAGGTCATGGCGGCGCACCCCGAGGTGCTGCTGATCGGCGAAGACCTGGCCGACCCCTACGGCGGGGCGTTCAAGGTGAGCCGCGGCCTGTCCACCCGGTTCCCGGACCGGGTCCTCTCGACGCCGATCGCGGAGGCGGCGATCGCCGGCGTGTCGAACGGCCTGGCCCTGGCCGGGATGCGGCCGGTGGCCGAGATGATGTTCTCCGACTTCGCCACGCTGGCGTCCGACCAGCTCATCAACTTCGCCGCCAAGTTCTACTACATGTACGCCGGCCGGGCGACCTGCCCGCTGACGCTGCGGCTACCCTCGGGCGGCGGCCGCGGCTACGGGCCGACCCACAGTCAGAGCCTGGAGCGGCTCTTCTGCGGCGTACCCGGCCTGCGCGTGGTGGCCCTGTCGCAGCGCCACGACCCGGCCCGCCTGCTCACTCAGGCCGTCGTCCACGACGGCGGCCCCAAGGTGTTCGTCGAGAACAAGCAGCTCTACTCGGTGCGGCCGGCCGACCGGCCCCCGCCGGACCTGCGGCCGGTCCCGTGCGCCCGCCAGGGCGGCGATTACCCGCCCCTGTGCTACGCGCCCCGGGGCGGCACGGCGGACGTCACGGTCGTCACCTACGGCGGTCAGACGGCCGTCGCCGAGGCCGCCATGCGGGAGCTGTTGGAGGAGGAGGAACTCGCCTTTGACTACATCATCTTGACCCAGCTCTGGCCGCTCGACGTGACCGAGGTGGTCGAGTCCGTGCGGCGGACGCGGCGGCTGGTGGTGGTCGAGGAGAACGTCGCGGCGTTCGGCGTGGGCGGGGCGGTGATCGCGGCGGTGGCCGAGCGGCTGGGGGGCGGGTTCGCCTGCCGGGCGGTCGGCGGGCGGCCGGTCCCGATCCCGAGCGCCCGGCACCTGGAGGACCGGGTGCTGCCCTCGGCCGGGGACGTCGCCGCCGCCATTGCCGCCACGCTTTAGGAGCGGAAGGGAAATGGACCGGCCGGAGCCTTATGCGCTGCTCGTGGCCCCCCGCGAGGGGGTCAACGACGACGTGGTCCGGGTGCTCGAGTGGCGCGTGCCCGACGGCGCGCGGGTCGAGCGGGGCGCGGCCGTCGCCGTCCTAGAGACGACCAAGGCCACCCTCGAACTGGAAGCACCGCGGTCGGGCTACCTGTTCCACCTCGCCACCGCGGGCGCGGAGGTGCCGGTCGGGGGCCCGGTCGCGGCGGTCGCCGACGCGGCCGAGCGACCCCGCCTCGCGGCGGAAGCGGCCGCCCCCCCGGGGGGGGGCGGTGACCAAGTCGTCACCAAGAAGGCCCGGGCCCTGATCGAGGAACACGGCCTGGCGGCGGACCTCTTCGCCGGCCGGCCCGTCGTGCGCGCCTCGGACGTGGAAGAGGTGCTCCGCCAACGGGGCGGCGGGGCGGCGCGCCCGGCCCGGACGTTCCGCGGCGAGCCCGTTGATGCCGGGGCCGACTGGGACGCCGCTTTCCACACGGACGCCTACCGCCAGCTCGGGGAACTGCTCACGGCTCTGCGGAAGCGGATGAAGGCCAAGTACGACCGGCACGTCCCGACGGGGGACCTCCTCAACGACCGGTGGGGGCTGGCACGGGACCACGGATTCGGCGACGGGACTTCGGTCTACGACGACTGCCTGATCCTGGGGGACGTAACACTCGGTAAGCACTGTTGGGTGGGCCCGTACACGATCCTGGACGGGCAGGGCGGTCTGACCGTCGGCGACTATGTGGACATTGGCGCCGGGGCGCACCTGTATACCCACAACACCATCGAGCGGGCTTTGACGGGCCACCAGGCCCCCCTGTTCAAAAAGGCGACCCGCATTGGCAACTGCTGCTTCATCGCCCCCCAGTCGGTCATCGCGCCGGGGACCGTCCTGGGCGACCACTGCTTCGTGGCGGCGGGGAGCTATGTCGAAGGGAATTTCCCCGCGTTCAGCTACGTCGCCGGCAACCCCGCCCGGCGGGTGGGCGTGGTCGAAATCACGGGGGGCCGCGCGCGGGTCCGGCACCTCACCGATAAGCCGGATGGGCCGCCCCAGCACGGCCGGGGGGCCCCGCCGGACCCAGGGTGACGGCGGGGCAGGCGCGTCCCCGGCGCGCCGCCGGAGTGAATCGGGGAGCCGCTGCCGCCCGTGACGTCTTCAGTTCGTCAGGACACCAGCCGATGGCCATACCACTGCGAATCGATGACCTGCTGCCCCAGCTGGCGGAATGGTGGGGGACGCGCACGCAAGTGCTGGGGGACCACCTCCGGCAGCTGGAAGGCAGTCGTGAGTTCCTGGAGGCGCTGAACGCGAAGGTCCGTGGCGTTCCGGAGTTCGCCGGCGTCCGGTTTACCTCTCCGGCCGACTTGCGGCTCTACCGTAGTCTGCTGTACCTGTTCACCCGGGTCACGGTGCCGGAGGTGTACGTCGAAACCGGTGTCCTCAACGGCTTCGCCACCGCCTTCACGCTGTTGGCCATGCACCACAATGGCAAAGGGACGTTGTACTCGATCGACCTGCCGCCGGCCGACGAGCGGATCATCGCCCAGGGCACGACCCCGCTGCCCGCCGGGAAAGGGCCCGGCTGGGCCATCCCCGACTTCCTCCGCGACCGTCATCGGCTGCTGCTGGGGCGGGCCCAGGTGATGCTGCCCCGCCTGCTCGAAGAGCACGGCCAGGTCGACTGTTTCTTACACGACAGCGACCACAGCTACGAGCATATGATGTTTGAGATGGCCCTGGCTTGGCAATACCTGCGCCCCGGGGGCTGGCTCCTCGTCGACAACATCGAGGCGAATGACTCTTTCGCCGATTTCGCCCGGGGGGTCAGGGTACCGGGGCGAGTCGTCGCGTCCTTCGACAGCCCCGAGCGCACCTGGAGACACGGTATGGCCCGCAGGGTCGTCGGGACGGGTGAGTCGGCCTCAGCAAGGTAGCCATCTATATGCAGAAACAATCGCCCATTGGCCAAAAGCCGAGCTACTATTCCCCTGTCGCATTCCACCTCAACCTCGCGAGTCAAGCGAGACTCCAAGACATGAAGCGAATCACTCACTGGGGCTGTCTTCTGGCGGTGCTCGTGTTCGTGACCCCGCCGGCGGCCGCCCAACCGATCCACCTGCTGACCAGTTCCGGCTCGGGGCCGTCCGGGAGCTTCGGGTCGGAGGGGGACGGGACGGGCGGGTACGGCTTTACCGTCGGCTCCTCCCCGCTCGTGGTCACCCGGCTCGGACTCTGGGACCAGGGTGGCAACGGCCTGACCGAGTCCCACGAGGTCGGCCTGTGGACCGCCGGCGGTACCCTGCTGGGCAGCGTGACGGTCCCGGCGGGGACCGGCGGCACCCTGATCGGCCAGTTCCGCTACGCCGACCTGGGGCCGTCCCTCGTCCTGAGCGCCGGCCAGACGTATGTGCTGGGGGCCCACTACCCGACCCCGGCCGACCCGTTCCGCCTCGACAATAACACGGACATGCCGTCGCTCTTCTCCGGCGACGCGACCTACGAGCAACCGCGGTCCAACGGCGGTTTCAACTTCCCCAACCCCACGCTCGGCACCTTCGCCTACGTCGGTCCGAACCTTGAATACGTCGTGGCAGCCGTTCCGGAACCGTCCGGCTTGCTGCTCGCCGGGTTCGGGGCGATGTCCCTCCTGGGGTATCACCGGCATCGGAAAGACCGATACCACGTCACAAGCGGCTGACGCTCCGGGAGCGACCGGGGCGGGTCCGGCGTGAGGCTAGGACTCGCACCGCACTCTCTTGGACAGACTGCTCCGGAGGGCCTGTTAACCCAACTTGACAGTGTTAACACCCTCGACCGCTTCTCTAAGTCCGCTACGGCCTTGTCTCACTTCCCCCATCCCGGCTCTCAGCCGGGGAATTTCCGCAAGCACCGATGATCAAAGGGTTTGGGTTGGCCCAGAGGTTGCCTGTCGGCTAAGAATCGAGCCTCGGTACGGGGTTTGCTTTCCTGCCCTCGCGTTCCACAGAACGATGACGGATGGTGGATCGGCTCTGGCGCGTACCCGCCGATGAGTGGGGTTGTCGTCACTGGCCGGTCATTCAATGGGTGGCCCGTAACCCACGGGCACGGAGTGCGCGCCGAAC
>DASXAN010000542.1:0-2192 GCA_036406755.1 Gemmataceae bacterium | reverse complement strand
CCCGGCCGATGGAAGCTCTCACCGACATGGACGGCCGGGTTCGCATTCCGGGGATCATCGGCGGTGCGGAGTACCTCCTCTGGTGCGTGGAACTGGCCGACGTCAATGGAGGAAGCCGGTCGCGCAAGTTTTCGGCAAAGTCGGGCCAGGTGACCGACCTGGGCGATCTGAGAACCGGCGAGCGGTAAGCGAGGCGAGCCGGGAGCGTCAGCGCTTAATGTTCGACACAAGTCGGTCTTGACAGTTCGTACTCGAGCATGGTGTGCAGGCGCTCCCAGCCGCGCCACAGGGTTTGCCAGCCCGGCATGCCGTCCGCTTTGCGGTTCAGGTGCCCACCGAGCCGGCCCAGGGCGAGGGTGAACTCGGCCACCGTCAGGTCGCGCTCGGCCCGGTAGCGCCACGCGCTCAACACCCGCACCCACAGCGCCGGCACATGAGTCCGCGCCGGCTCAGTCGCCCGGGCCGGGTCCCGCCCGGCCACCCGCAGGTTGACCAGGGCCACCGCCACCACGCTCAACAGGGCGATCGCCACCTGCAGGCTGGCCACGTCCTGCAACTGGAGCTTCTCGATCCCGGCCCCCGTCTTCTGAGCCTTGTGGTACTCCTCGACCACGGGCCGGCATTCGTAGTACCGGACCACCGTCCGCAGGCGCCCCGGGGTGTCGGCCGGTCGGTCGGTCAGCAGCACCCACTCCAGGCCGTCCGCCCCGGCGGGGGGGTCCGGCTCCCAGACCCGGATGGCCCAAGCGGTCAGCGGCTCGCGGCGGAACTCGCCCTTGCGGACGTGCGGCGGCCGCAGCGTCACCCGACAGGCGGTGGCCCGCACCCGCGCCGTCCGGGCGCTCCATTCGACCGCCCACTCGGCCTGGGCCGGCTGGGCCCGGAGCCACGCGTGCAGCCGGACCGCCTCCCCGGCGGCCGACTGGATCTCCAGGGCCCGGTCGTGGGCCGACCGGATGAGGAACGCCTGACCGCGATCCGCCAGGGCTTGGAGGAATTCGAAGGCGTCGGCCCCCCGGTCGGCCACATGAATCCAGGTCCGGTCGGCCGGGGCCGGGCCGATGTGGTCGACCCCGCGCAGCCACAACCGGCTCTCCCGGTCGGGCCGGGCCCGCTTGACCGCCACCGGCTCCTTCGGGTCGACGGCCGGGCGGACGTGCAGGATCTGACTGGCCAGGCCGAACACGGTGCGGGTGTCCGGATCGACGGCCAGGCTATTGTGACACAGGTACCCCCGCCCGCCGCCGTTGCCGATCTGGCCCAGGGCGTGGGCCAGGGTGGCGTGCCCGGAGTAGTCCAAATCGGTGGTGTCGTGCACGAACAGCACGACGCCGGGGTGGGCCTCCAGCCGGTCCAGGACGGCCACCTGGTGACACGACAGCAGGTCCTCGCGCGTGACCCGCGCGTGGTGGAGCAGGCGCAGGCAGCCGACGTACCCGGCCGGGTCGTGGAACTTGTCGGGCAGCGGGTCGGCCGGGTGCTCCAGGGCGGCCCGCACGACGGCGGCGAACCGGCGGTTCAGCCGGGCGTCGCCCAGGTCCAAATCGGGGAAGGCGAGGTCGGCAAACGACTTCGGGCCGCCGGTCGGCGGGAACATGCTGGGGCCTCCGGGTTCGGGGCCACCATCCCCCCCGATTCGGCCGCCGACGTCAAGGCCAAGTTGTGTAGAACTCTAAGGGCTTACGCCGGGGGTTCGCCGGTCACTTACCGTCTCACGGTGTACTTCAGATCGTCCAAGTAGATCTTCACCTGCTGCCCGCCAATGTCCGACGTACACAGCCCGAACCGGTCGAACGTTGCCCCTTCCGCCTTCTGGCCGCGCTTCAAGGGCAGCGTTACCGACTCCTTGCCCAGCGTCACCTTGATCTCCCCGAGCCCGCCGTTCGCGGTCGGATCATAAACGATCGACCAGTCGAACACCTTGCCCGGCGTCAGTAGCGGGCCCCGCTCGGTCTTCCCGTGTGCCCCCTTGCCGGTCGTGAAGACCGGGTGGAAGTAGTGCCCGACTCGCGTCGGCCCGCCGACGTGGACGCCGACGAAATGCCCGACCACCGCCGGCGGGTGTTCCTTGTTGGCGCCGTTGAACCAGCCGATGAACATGTCCGAGTCCGGGGCCCCGACCCGGAGGATCACCTTGCCGCTGGCCTCCAGTCGGTCGTCGAGCGAGAGCGGGCCGACGCGGTCGGCGTAGT
>DASXAN010000541.1:0-1674 GCA_036406755.1 Gemmataceae bacterium | reverse complement strand
GGGACTCCAACCCTGCTCGCCGTTGACCCGCACCGTCGGGTTATCGCACCAGCCGGGGACACGGAGGTAGAACGGGAACCGCGTCGGCTTCAGCGCGGTGACCTTGATTTCGACGTGCTCATCAAACGGATAGTGCGTATGCTCGGTGAGTGTGACCTCCGTCCCGTCGCCGACCTTTGCCTTGACCTCGCACTCGGAATACACAACCGCGGCCAGCCCGTCGTCGCCGGTCGCCATCCACAGGTGCTCGGCCAGGTATGGCCAGCCGTGGCCGAAGTTGTGCTGGCAGCAGCGGTGGTGATACGGGTTCATCTCCAGCATCGCCCCGCCGTTGTCGAACCCGGGGGCCTTGTTCCCTTTGTCCGACTGAATCAGGTTCGGGGCCGTCAGGTAGCGGAGCGCTGTGAAGTCGGCGGTCAGCGCCGCCGGCAGCGAGTTGAACGCCACGTCCTCGCACCGGTCCGCCCAGCGGGGGTCGCCGGCCACGCTCAGCAGCCGCTCGCAGGAGTACATGAACTCGACCATGCCGCACGTTTCGATCGCCTGCCGCGGGTCGGCGTAACCGGGCCGGCAGTTCTCGTCGCCGCCGAACAGCCCGCCGGGCACCTGGCCGTACTTCTCGCGGATCGTGTGCCAGTTGCGCTCGGCCGCATCCAGGTGCCGCCGGTCCTTCGACAGCGGGTAATAGAACGCCGGGCCGCCGAACGCCTCGGTCATGTTGACGTTGTGCCAGTTGGGGACGCCGTCGGTCCAGTCGGCCGTGTGGCGGTGGGTCTTCGTCGCCAGGTCCAGCAGCCAGCCGTCCCCGGTGCGGTCGTAGAGCCACAGGACGCTGTCGAGGTTGTCGGCGGCCCGCTGCTGCTGCCAGTACGGCGGCAGGAAGTCGGCGTCCGGGACCGACAATTCCCAGCGGAAGTACTTCGTCATCAGGTCGAGCACCCGGCGGTCGCCGGTGACCTCGTAATACGACCGCAGGCACTGGAGCATGACCATGTTCGGCCACAGGTCGTACTTGCCCTTGGTGCTCTCGACGGTCGCCTGAGCGCCCTTGCCGCGGGGGCCGAAGAAGCCGTCCGCCCGCTGGCTGGCAATGGCCCCTTCGATCCAGACCTTCGCCTCCTTGATCTGCTCCTGGTTGCCGAGCAGGTAGGCGCAGTCGCCGAAGCCTTTGAGCCAGTACGGCACCTCCTCCCAGCCGCGCTCGCCCTGTCCGTCGGGGCTGAGCCAGGCGTTCTTGTCCTTGCGGAGGAAGGCGCTGATCTCGGTCAGGTGGCCGTGGAAGCCGGCGGCCTGGAGTTCGAGCTGCTTGCGGAGCCAGCCGCCGGGCCGCACCGCCCCGACCGGCAGCTTGACCAGCGGGCTGGGCAAGAGCGGGTCGCGGTGGCTGGGGTAGTGGTGGTTGCGCCGGTCCAGCGGCGGGTGCGGGACGATCGTGGCGGGCGCGTCGGCACTTAGCCCCCGGTCAATGACCGGGGGCAAAATGGCGAGGACGACGGCGACGACGAACAGGAAGCGAGGCATGGCGGGACCTCGGCGAATGCGGCGACCCGGTTGGTATAAGCGGACCGGGCCGCCGCGGCCGTCAGCCCGCCACCCGCGCCCTCGGCCAGGCCAGGGCGTTGAACCGGTCCACCGGGTCTCCGCTCAGAGGCCGCCACCCGGGAGGGCGAGGCT
>DASXAN010000540.1:0-6008 GCA_036406755.1 Gemmataceae bacterium | reverse complement strand
CCCCGCCGACGGAATGAACCTCTCATGCCGAATCCTCCTGGTGGAAGCGAAACCTTGGCTGGCCCCCCTGTCGGCGCGCGCCGACAGGGGGCTTCATCCAACGGGCGATGCCACTTGGCCGTTGCCAGTGTTTGAGTCGATGCGCCTTCAGAGCGCAGCTTGAGCGCTAGTGGGTGGGTGGCTGCGTCGCTTATCGCGGGGGGGCGCGGGAATGGGTGGCCGTTTCGAGGGGGTGGGGCCGTGCGATCGCAGCCGCGGGAAACGCTTTGCCAGTGAGGGCCGTGACCGCTTCAACACGACACGGGGTCGGCAGGATCGGAGCCAGGTGGAGAACGCTGCACAGCGGACAGTCGTCCTCATCATCATCGTCGGCTGGGCTGCACGTCGGGACGCGGAGGCCGGTATCCGAGGCAATCGGTGACCTGCCCGGCTGGCCCTCGGCCCCGTGATGGTGATGCAGCGCCCCCGCGACGTTGACCAGGAGGTAGACGGTCAACGTGGCGACGGAAACCAGGGGGCAGCGCAGGAACGCCCTCATCACACCGTCCCGTAGCACCTCGGACCTTGCCCGTCAGCGACCCCGGCCGAGAGTTCGGGAGCCGCCACGAGTCCCCGAATAGTTCGCCGAGTCCGCTTGCAACCGGCGAATCAGCGGCCGGGCGATTCGCGTCAGCCGCCTCTTGTGCCAAACCGAGTCGCAGCCAGAGGGCGGTCTGGCGTATAACTCAATTATACCTGAACGTATCATCCTGTATTACCGGCTGCAAGGGCAGTCTAGCCGAAAAATCGTGAAAAATGAAGTGAAACGGAGGTGTGCCATCAGGGAGCCGACCGCCGCCTGCCAGGCCAGCGACCATGTGAGCGCCAACGGCTCGCTCCGACCGGCCGCTCTGGAGCGCGCGGCCCAGGTCCTCCGGGCGATGGGGGGACGGTCCGCGCCTTCGGATCCTGGACCTCCTCAAGCAACGCGAGCGGTGCGTAACGGAAATCGTCGCGGCCGTCGGCGAGGAGTTCAGCACCGTCTCGCAGCGGCTGAAACTGCTCCGTGGCGAGGGGTTGGTCGTCCGCCGCCGGGACGGCAACCACATCCACTAGCCTTGGCGGATCGGCATGTCGTCGATCTGATTCTGAACGCGCTGGCCCACGCCACCGAGTTGGACGCGGGCCCGGCGCCGGGTTCCCAGGAAGGAGGCGATTGACATGGCGGCTCAACACGCAGGCCACGCCCACCAGCACGGCCCGAACTGTGGGCACACCGGAATCCTCCACGACGGCCACGTCGACTACCTGCACGACGGCCACCTGCACCACCCGAACGGCACCGAGCTCGAGGAACACACCCTGGCGGTCAACACGGCGAACCCGGCGGCCTGCACGCCAAGCCACGACTGCGGGGCGCACCAGAAGGGACACAAGCACGGCCCCGGCTGCGGGCACGAGGCGGTCCCGCACGGCGACCACGTCGATTACCTGGTGAACGATCACCTCCACCACCCGCACGCCGGTCACTGCGACGACCACGGCAGGGTTCCAGTGAAGTGAGTTCGATGCGGACGGGCGGCAAGCCGGCTTTGGCCGCCCGTCCGCAACGAAACACAGCCACCCGCAACAGAGCTCGACCGCCCGCAATATAAGTCACTCGGTTTTTGGGCTTCTGTAGCACAGCCGCGGTTTCCTGCATTTTGAAACGAATGCCCTTTCGCAGTCACTTTGTACCCGCCACCGCGGTTCGAAGTTTTGGCCGGTCTCGCGTTTCATGTGGCCCGTCGCACCGTTGCGGACTATGTCTTAATCCCAGAGCCTGGACACCATTTCCTTTCCGGTGCGGGGCGGACATGCTCTGGATTCGCGCCGCCACTTTTGGGAGATTACGTCGGCCGGTGGCCGTCGCCGCCCTCGGTGCCTACCTCTTCGCTGCCCTTGGCCTGCCGATGCCCGCCTGGGCCCCGGCGCGTGACGGCCAGCCCTTCCCTTGCCATGATCACAGCTGCGGCTGCCTGACCGCGGAGCAGTGCTGGCGGAATTGCTGCTGCTTCACGCCGGAAGAGCGGTTTGCTTGGGCCAAAGCGCACGGCATCGAACCGCCCGCTTACGCCGCCAAGCCGAAGCCGGCCGGCTGGCGCGCGCCGCGTCTGCGGGACCGGGCGGCCGACGGCGAGGGCGCTAGCGCGTGCTGTCGCAAGGGAACGGCCGATCCCGCGGCCAAGGCCGGTGAACAATCCAGTACCTGCTGCTCGGGTCACGGCGAACGGGCCGACCGCGGGTGCGAAAAGCGGCCGGTGCGAATGCCCGCCGTGTCGCCGCTGCGGTGTCGCGGCCTGACGGCCGCGTGGTCGGCGTTCGCCGGCGGAGTCGTGCCGCCGCCCGTTCCGACTTGGCGGGCCTCGCCGCCACTGGTCGCCGTCCTGCCGGTTGGCCACACCCGTCCCCGCACGGTTGTTTCTGCCCCGCCGACACCACCTCCGCGCTGCGTCTAAGCGTCATCCCGGCAAACTGCCCGTGACTATCATCCGGCTGTCCTTCCGCGCGCCCGGTCGCAGACCGCGCGGGAACGGATCATTGCCGCCAGTGGACCGGCGCGGATGCGTGCCCGCGCCCGCAGCCCCAACGCTCGGGGTTATCGTTCGTTCATCCTTCGCCCGCACAGGACCAATCACCATGCGCCACCGTCGCGCCTTCACCCTGATTGAATTGCTGGTGGTGATCGCGATCATCGCCATCCTCATCGGCCTTTTGCTCCCGGCCGTGCAGAAGGTCCGCGAGGCCGCCGCCCGGGCCTCGTGCGAGAACAACCTCAAGCAGATCGGCCTGGCCCTGCACAACTACGAGGGGGCGAACGGCAAGTTGCCGCCGGCCCGCAACCCGTTCAGCCCGCCCCCGCCGCTCGTCCACTCCGCCCTGGCCCGATTGCTGCCTTACGTCGAGCAAACCGCGCTCGGCCAGATGATCGACTACACCACGCCCCCGATCTACTTCGGCAGCGCGACACCGCCGGCAGCCGGCAACTACACGGCCTCGGTCACGGTCGTGAAGCTCTGGCTCTGCCCCAGCGACAGCATCCAGGGGGTCGTGCCCGGCGACGTCTCCCTTGCGGTCCTTCCCTCCGGCAGCACCTCCCCGACCGACCACTACGCCGGGACGAATTACCTCTGCTGCGTCGGCAGCGGCTCCGCGGCCGCGGCCTGGGGCAAGTACGCCAATAGCGACGGCCTGTTCGGCCAAGCGCCGGTCAGAATCCTCGACGTGGCCGACGGGCTGTCCAACACGGTCGCCTTCAGCGAGAGCACACTCGGCACGGGCGGCCCGGCCGAACCGGCCGGCGCCCTCCCGACCCTCGTGGACGCCTCCCGCCAGGTCCTCACGCTGCCGGGCAGCACCGTCACGAGCGACGTGAACTGCGGCCACGGCACGAGCCCCGGCGCGCCGCCGGGCGGCGGCTACTGGTCGAACGCCCGCGGCGCGAAGTGGATCAACGGCCACTACGCCGACGCCAACTACAACCACTTCCTGTTGCCCAACGACCCGCGCTGGGATTGCAGCAACGCCTCGCACAACCCGGGCCTCGCCGCGGCCCGGAGCCTGCACCCGGGCGGCGTCAACGTGCTCATGGGGGACGGGTCGGTCCGCTTCGTAATCAACGGCATCGACTACGCCACCTGGCAGGCCATCGCCACCCGCTCGGGCGGCGAGGCCGGCGGCAACTTCTAACTCCGGGAGGACGATCGAATGACGCGTTTCTTAGCTGCCCTCGCGACAGCCCTCGGGTGGACGGTCGCTGCGGCGGCTCACGACCCGTGGCTCCAGTGTAACACCAACGTCGCCCGCGTCGGCGACGCCATCCACATCGACCTGATGCTCGGCAACCACGGCAACGGCCACCGCGACTTCAAGCTGGCCGGCAAGGTGGACCGCGAGGCCGGGTCGGTCGTCGTCGTGGCCCCCGACGGCAAGCGGTACGACCTGAAGGATCGGCTGGCTGACACCGGGTACGCGCCCAAGGAAGGGTATTGGACGGCCCGGTTCGTCGGCGACCGGCCCGGCCTCCACCAGGTTGCCTTCCTGAACGATCGGGTCGTCAGCTACGCGCCGAAGCGTGCCGTCCAGAGCGCCAAGGCGTACTTCGTCCTGTCGAAGAGTCTGGACCGCGTGCCCAAGGACAACCCCGGCTTCGACACGCCGCTCGGCCACCCGCTGGAGCTGGTGCCGGAGGCCAGCCCGGTGACGCCGATGGGGCCGGGGCAGCCGATCAAAGTCCGGCTGCTGTTCCGGGGCAAGCCGCTGGCCGACGAGGTCGTCTCGTTCATCCCCCGCGGGGAGGCGCTGGCGGCGGCGTTCGACCCGCGGTACGAGCGACAGACGGATGCGGCCGGGCGGGCGAGTTTTTCGCCCAAGGAGGGGAATTACTTCCTGGTGGTCGCCCACCGCGAGGAATCGACCGAACGCGGCACGGGGTACGACAGCACCAAGTACTCGGCGACCCTCTGCGTGTCGGTGCCGCAGGTCTGTCCGTGTTGCGGGGAGTAGCAGACCGCGGCCCGCCGCGGACCCTCGGGTGGTGGCAACCGCGATCGGCGGCGGTCATGCCCCCGCCCTTGCTGTGCTTGCGCCGTGCGGTGGCCGCGCCCCGGTTCCCTCGCCGCGCGTTGGAGCCGACGCCTGCGCGCTCCGGTCCGCCCCACGAATGGCGCTAGCTTAGGCGTGCAGGCGGTACCGACAGTGCCCACAGCAGCCGAAACGTAAGGCGTTCCAGCCCGCGGACCAGGCAGAGAAGTCTAAGCTAGCGCCATTCGTTACGTCGACCGACTCAGCTAGGCGCGCGGGGCCAGTGCATGTCGACCGCTCAGGACTCCGTGCCGTCCGCTGGCGCGGGCATATCCGACAGAACCAACTCGGGGCGGACCAAGTAGACGCCCACGGCGACGACGTCCTGCGGGGTGAGAGCCGTGCCGGGGTCGCCCCCCGGCGGACCGGCCATTGCCGCCGCGCGGGCCGGTGCCCGCCTCTCCTCCTCTTCAAGCGACCGGACCTGGCGACGTGGCCGTCCGAAGCTCCTGCCAACCCGGCTCGATGACGGAGGGGCCGGCGCCGTTGCGGGAGCGGCTGGAGGGAACGGTTCCGCCATACGGACGACGCGGTCGAACAGATCCAGGGCGAGCCCGCCGGGGTCGCGGCGGACGACCCCCAGGCCGTAGGCCGGCTCAGGCGCATGGCCCGGCAGCCGCGCGCCGCACAGCCGGCCGACGACCACGTCTGAGCGGTGCGTCCAGTGTGTGTCCGTCTCCATGAGCAGCAGGTCGCCGGCCAGGATCCGCAGCCTGGAGTCTCGGACGAGCGGGGAACCCGGAGACACCGCCAGCCAGTACCGACTCGGCCGGTCCAGCGTCTCGGCGACGGGGTGCCGCAGGCCCGTGCATAGGCCGCCGTGGTCCGCCGGCGGTCCCGGCAGGACGCCCTGGCAGACCGGCAGCGTCCCGGTGAGCGGCGGCGGCAGCGGCTCGCCGTCCCCGGTGGCCAGCCACGCCGCGTTGACCCGGGGGTGGTTGGCGAGGGCGGCGAGGAGCCGTTTGCCCGCCGGCCGCTTGCCGCTCACGACCAGGGAAACGGTCGCCTGCGACACGCCCAGGGCACGGGCCATCGCCCTCTGGTTGCCCCGCCAGAGGCGATTGAGCAACAAACAAACACGGTCCTGGACCAATCCGTGTGCGGTGGCCCGAGGGTCTTGGGGCATGGTAGCCGACTCCGAAGAATCATGGAATTGAACAAAATGGTCAATCTTGATAAAAAGTATTATAGACCTGTGGGAGCCCTTTCAAGGGTAATTGCTGATGACTCCCCGCGGGATGGACATTCCCATTCACGGAGCGACCCGTGGACGTGATGCAGGCGCTGATCGAGCGGCTGGACCGGGTCGAGGCGGCGATCCAGTTGCTGGTGCGGCAGAAGACGGTCAAGGAATGGTACACAACCGCCGAAGTCGCAGGGTTGCTAGACAAGGCCGAATACACGGT
>DASXAN010000539.1:0-5538 GCA_036406755.1 Gemmataceae bacterium | reverse complement strand
TGCCAAGGTCTTCGAGCCGCTCGGCCCGGCCGCCCTCACCGGCTCGTCAAGGCGGCGTCGTACGGCTTGGGGTCGGCCGGGTCGTAGTCCAGCATGTACTGCGAGTCCCGGTGGTAGCGGGCCGGCAGCGTCTCGACCGGCTCCTGCACCATCTTGTCGGGGAAGTCCGGGCTGCGGAACGGCCGGCCGAGCGTCGGCACCGAGAACTCGACCCGGTACTTGCCCTTCACCAGCCCTTGCCCCTCCGGCACATCGTACGCCCCGTCCGTGACCGGGGCCAGGACGTTGATGCCGTTGGGGTCCAGGGCGATGAACCGCACGTTCCCCTTCGCCAGGGGCTTGCCGTCGAGGGTGACGTGGCCGTAGATGCGGCCGGCCGGGACAGGCTCTAGTAATCGGCGGTGATCGGCTGCCCGTCGCTGCGGCACGCGAGGCGAGTCAGGGTGTCGATGTCAACCGTCGTCTTGACGCCCTTGACGCTGCCGTCGCAGAACACGAACATACACACCCCGTTATGCGGCCCGCCGAAGTACTGGTTCGACGCGGCGACGGTATCCAGCTCGTTCGCGTCCAGCAGGTATTGTGTCGTCCCGTTCGGGTCCTGGCCGGCCAGCCGCATGTGGTTCTTGGCGTTGGCGGACGTGAACACGCTCCGGTCCTCGTTCATCCCGTCCCGCGAGATCGGCCGGACGTGCTTCTCCCCGACCAGGAGCGTGTTACTGGTGCCGTCGGTGATGTCGGTCAGCGTCGTCTGGCTCTTCCAGGACGTAACCACCGTGCCCAGCGGCGAGGTCTGCATGCTCGCAGTCAGGACCTGGCCGGTCGGGGTCACCCCGGTGAACTTGCTGAGCATCAGCGGGCCGTTCGGCCGGTTGTTGTTGTCGTCGTTGCCGGCGCACACCGCGTAGTCCGACAGCCCGCCGGGCCGGGCCGGCAAGGTGTTCCCCGGCGCCCCCGACGCCGTGTCGTTGACGCTGAACCCGACCGACGACGCCGTCCGCCGGCCGGGGCAGAAGTAGGTCGGGATGTTGTGGGGGCACGGGTCGGGGTTGGTCGGCTGCTCGACGACCCGCTTGGTGATGTCCCACTGCCGGTACACGGCGTCCTGTTCGATGTACGGGAGGATCAGGACGGCCCAGGTCGGCCAGTCGGCGCAGATGTGGTGCGGCGGCAGGGCGCGGTTGGCGTCGTGGTAGTTGTGGAATGCCAGCCCGATCTGCTTCAGGTTGTTGGAACACGACGCCCGGGCGGCCGCCTCCCGCACCTTCTGCACGGCCGGCAGCAACAGCCCGATCAGGACCGCGATGATGGCGATGACGACCAACAGCTCGATCAGCGTGAACGCGCGGCGCGGCGGAACGGCGGACCCGTGGCGGGGGTGCGTCTGGCGGAGCATGTGAAGTGGCCCTCGGGGGAGGTAAGGGGCAGGGATGTCGAGCTACCGCGACCGGC
Organism: Gemmataceae bacterium; assembly: GCA_036406755.1. GTDB lineage: Bacteria > Planctomycetota > Planctomycetia > Gemmatales > Gemmataceae > DASXAN01. The sequence continues at coordinate 4,086 of DASXAN010000539.1, read as the reverse complement.
GCCGCCGCCACTGGGCGAGGCCGGCGACGGCCCCACACGCCAGCAGGACACCACCCGGCTCCGGGACCGGGGTGAACCCGCTCAGGACGACGGCGTTGCCGGGGTACGAGACGGTCCCGGTGTACCCGCCGAAGTTGAACGTCGTGCCGCCGGCGAACTGGTTCAGGACGGGTCCGCCGGTGATGATCGTGATCGAATCCGTCGATTGGGGGGTGTAGCCGAACGTGCCCGTCAGCGTCGCCCCGCCCAGGTCGATCGACCCGCCGCCGGTCAGGTTCACCTGGTCGTAGTCGGTGCCGGGCGTGGTCGGGCCGTTGATCTCGACGAACAGCGTCGAGGACGAGTTCATCGTGACCGCCCCGGTCATATTCAGGATGCCGGGGGTCGCGCCGGGCGACAGCGTACCGCCGTTGACCGAAACCGGCCCGGCGACCGTGCCGTGCCCACCGAGCGTGACGCCGGGGCCAATCGGAAGGCCGCCAACTACGGCAGTCGTGTCCAGAATTGCCGTGCTTCCCACGGTGTCGCCGACGATGATAGTCTTGCTGGCGAGCGTGCCGAACGGGCCGATGGTCAATGTGCCGGCGCTGACCGTGGTTGTGCCCGTGTAGGCGTTCGCGGCATTCAATGTCAGAGTGCCCGTCCCATCCTTTGTGAGCGTTCCGGAGCCGGTATTGATACCGGTGGTGCCCACGGTCGTATTACCCGCCCCGCCAACCGTCAGGTTCTGACCAGCGCCGCTCGCGGTCAGGCCGCCGTTCAGGATCAGCGCGTTGGTTGTCACATCGGCATTGATGCGCGACGTGGAACCCAGAATGATCGCACCGTTAACCGTGGTGTTGTTGGCGCCGCTCGCCTTCCGAAGGGCGCCGTCATTCGCTACGCCGGTTCCGTTGAGGGTAAACGGCTCGGCGATGTCGATCGCACCAGCGACCTGAACCGCGGCCCCGCTCATGACGGTCGTCCCGGCAGTGGCGGCGCCGAACGCACTGGCCCGTCCGTTGGTGCCGAGGACTCCAGCCTGCACCGTGATCGGGCCGGTGAACGTGTTGACGCGAGCCGTGTTGACGCCCAGCATCAGCGTGCCGGCACCGGTTTTGGTCAGGCCGCCCGCACCGGACACGGCATCCGAAATGGCGCTGTTGATATTGAGCGACACTCCGGTGGGCGTGTCGATCGTTCCGCCGTTGGCCCCGAGGGCGACGCCGCGGTTGGCGTTCATCGCATTACCACTCGCCGTGATCTGAAACGTACCGCCGTCGATGATGAGGCTCTTCGGGGTATCAATGTTATTGGCAAAGCCCAGGTTATTTGCGTCGGTCACGGAGACGGTGCCGGCAAGAATCGTCATCGCGGTCACGGTCGCGCCGTTGCCATACCCGCCGGTGGCGTTGCTCATGATGGGAAGGGAAAGGGTGCCATTACCGGTCTTAGTGATGCCGAGTCCCGTGCCGGAGATGAACGCGTTCACCGTCAGCGTCCGGCCGGTGGCCACGTTCCACGTCTGGTTGGCCCCGAGCGTCAGGCCGGCGCCGTTCGTGTTTCCGAGCGTGACGGTGAGGTCCTGCGTGGCCGCCGACAGGTCGAAGCCGGTATTCAGCGTGAACGAGTTGCCGCCGACCGACACTGGCCCGGCCGGCGCGGTCACGGAGATCGCGCCCAGGGTCAGGGCGGAAATGTCGTTGGTGGTCGCGAGGTTTGCCGTGCTGCCGGCCGTGAAGGCGATCGAGTCGGGCTGGGTCACGCCGCCGCCGGGGACGCCGGTGCCGCCGCCCCCGGTCCAGTTGCCGGCGTTGTTCCAATTGGCGGTGGCCGCCCCCGTCCAGGTGAACGTATCCGCCTGGGCCGCCGGGACGGGGATCAGCACGACGGCCGCGGCCAGCAGCGAAGCGGGGGTCAGGTGTCCGATGCGGTCAGTCACCCGGGCGACGAGGCGACGGGCACGATCCATGACGCGGCTCCGGAGAAAGTGGAAAAACCAGGCAGGCCAATAGCCTAATCCCACCCCCCGCCGATGGCAAATGAGAAAATCAGGAAAATCCCGCCGCCGTGATCGGCTACGGCTTGGCGACGTCTTCGAGCCGTACCCCGGCCGCCTTGAGGGCATCGAGCTGGTCCTTCTTCGCCGCGTCCGTGAGGACCGGGTTGCCGGCCAGGTACAGCCGCAGGTACGGGGCGAACCGCTTCGGCCCGGCCGCGTCCGCCTTGCACGCCTCCACCAGCGGGGCCAGGTCGGCGATCTTGTTCTTCGACAGCATCAGCAGGCTCAGTTCGTGCAACTTCGCCACCGGCGCCACGTCGGCGATCTGGTTGTCGTGCAGGTCCAGCGTCGTGAGCCGGGCGAGCTTCGCCACCGGGCCGGCGTCCTTGATCTGGTTGCGGCCGGCGGACAGGGACGCGAGCTTGGTCAGGTCCGCGACCGGCCCGAGGTCCGCGATCTGGTTGCCGGAGACGTAGAGGCTGGCCAGGGCCGTCAGCCCGGCGAGCGGGCCGAGGTCGGTCACTTTGTTGTCGGTCAGTTCCAGGTATTGCAGCTTGGTCAATTCGCGGAGCGGCGCCAAGTCCGCGATCTGGTTCTTCGACAGGGTCAGCGACTGGAGGTTCTTCAGCCCGGCGAGCGGTTTGAGGTCGGCGATCTGGTTGTCGGCCAGGCGGACTTCCATGAGGTTCGGACACTTCTCCAGCCCGGCCAGCGAGGCAATGCCCTTGCGGTTGGCGTCGAGGAAGTAGAGGTTGCCGAGGGCCTGTTCGGTCAGGTCGCCCTTGTGGTGCGGCAGGTTGGCCTTGATGGCAGCGTCGAGGGCCTTGTCCGGGACCAGCGGCTCGGCGGCCCGGACAGAAATCAGAGGACAGAGGACCGAGGTCAGAAGACAGAAGAAACCGATCCCGATCTTGCGCTTCATGTGTGACCTCTGGCTTCTGACTTCTGACCTCTGCCCTCTGAGGTTATAGATACTCGTACCCGATGTGGAACGTAATCCGGCCGTCCGGCAGGCGGTGGATGTTCGTGATGTGGACCGGCACGCCGCCCGGCTTGGCCGGCTTGCTCGACGGCGTCGTATACGGGGTGAACGCCGTATTCGACTTCGACGGGTACGGCACCGACCCCAAAAACCGGTTCGGCCCGTCCGGCCCGCCGATCCCGTGCGACTCCTCCAGCACCGGCTTGCCGTCCACCACGCGCCAGATCAACAGGCCCTCGCCCGGGATGTCCCGGTCGTAGCCGGTCTTCATCCGGTTCTCCAGCAGCAGGTACTCGCTCGCGTCCGGGCGGACCAGCACCTTGTACATCTCCGTCGGCGACTTTTCGACCGGGGCGAGGATCAGTTTCTGCTTCACCCGTGGGTCGATCACGCACGGCTTGACCCAGCCGAGCTGCTCCTTGCACCAGGCGGAGAAGTGCAGCGGCTTGCCATCCCGGCCGTGGCCGGTGCTCATCGTGCACCACACGCCGACCCCCTCCGACCCCGGCCGGTCCGGGTTGGCGTACAGGTCCGGCAGGCCGAGCATGTGGCCGAACTCGTGGCTGTACACGCTGATCGATGACATCTCCTCGCCGGTGGCTACCCGCGTGCGGGTCCCGCCGCCCAGCTCCGGGCAGATGAAATAGTTCCACCGCTTGCCGTGGTGGCTGAGGTTCGCCTTGTGGGGCCAAAAGATGCCGCCCCGCTGCGTCGGCACCCGTGGCCCGGCGTAGACGAACAACAGGCCGTCGAAGTCCTTCAGCGCGTCCTGGCCGTCCCGGGCTAGAAGCAGGTCCAGCGCCTCGGTGAACAGGGCGAACCGGCTCGGCGTGACGATGTACTCGGCCCGCTTCTTGCCACACGTCACCGGGGCAAAGACCTTGCCGGTCACCCGGAACTTGCCGCAGGAGATCTCCTGGTAGTAGTCGTTCATGCTGCCGTACACCGTCTGGCCGGTGGCGCTCTTGCCCTTGTACTCGCCGGCGCTGAACAGCGCCTTCTCCCACTCGGCCGTGGTGATCCTTTCGTTCTGTTTCATGTCGGCGAAGGCGACCTGGACGACGGCCAGGCGGTAGCTGTCGCGGCGGAACACGTTCGGCCGGCGGTCGTCCCACCGGGCCAG
>DASXAN010000538.1:0-1674 GCA_036406755.1 Gemmataceae bacterium | reverse complement strand
GCGGGCTGGAAACCAGGGGGTACACCTTCCTCGTTCCCAAACTCCGTTTGGGGACGGGCGGTTTTCGAAACTCCGTTTCGGGCCGTTTGAATAGGAGCGAAACGGAGTTTCGCAAGACAGCCCGTTCCCAAACGGAGTTTGGGAACGAGGGGCCGGGGGCGTTAGGCGAGCAGTTCCTTGACCACGGCGCCGTGCACGTCCGTCAGCCGGTAGTCGCGGCCCTGGAACTTGTACGTCAGCCGGGTGTGGTCGATCCCCAGCAGGTGCAGGATCGTGGCGTTCAGGTCGAACACCTCGACCGGGTCGCGGACGATGTTGTACGAGAAGTCGTCCGTCTCGCCGTGCGTGTACCCGCCCTTGACCCCGCCGCCGGCCAGCCAGACGGTGAAGCACCGCGGGTGGTGGTCCCGGCCGTAGTTCGTCTCGGTCAGCTCGCCCTGGGAGTAGACCGTCCGGCCGAACTCGCCGCCCCAGACCACCAGCGTGTCGTCGAGCAGGCCCCGCCGCTTGAGGTCTTGCACCAGCGCGGCCGACGGCTGGTCGGTGTCCCGGCACTGGCCGCGGATCTGTTTGGGCAGGTTGCCGTGCTGGTCCCAGCCCATGTGGTACAGCTGGACGAACCGCACGTCCCGCTCGGCCAGCCGGCGGGCCAACAGGCAGTTGAACGCATAACTCCCCGGCGTCTGCACGTCCGGGCCGTACATCTCGAGGACGTGCTTCGGCTCTTTGCCCAGATCGGTCAGGTCGGGCACGGCCGACTGCATCCGGTAGGCCAGCTCGTACTGGGCCACCCGGGTGAGGATTTCCGGGTCGCCGGTCGCGGCGTGCCGCAGCCGGTTCAGGTCGCCGACGTCGTCGAGCATCTGCCGGCGGGTCTGCGAATCGCACCCGGCCGGGTTGGCCAGGTACAGCACCGGCTCCTTGCCGCCGCGGAGCTTGACCCCCTGGTAGCGGGTCGGCAGGAACCCGCTGCCCCAGAGCCGGTCGTAGAGCGGCTGGTCCTGCGGGTTGCCGGTGCCGCGGGAGACGAGGACGGCGAACGCCGGCAGGTCCTGGTTGAGGCTGCCCAGCCCGTAGGCCACCCACGCCCCCATGCTCGGCCGGCCGGCCAGCTGCGACCCGGTCTGGACGAACGTGATCGCCGGGTCGTGGTTGATCGCCTCGGTCCGCATCGACCGGACGACGCACAGCTCGTCGGCCACCCGGGCGGTGTGCGGCAGCAGCTCGCTCAGCCAGGTGCCGCCCTTGCCGTGGCGGTCGAACTGGAACACCGACGGGGCGACCGGCAACGTCTTCTGGCCGGACGTCATGGTGGTGATCCGCTGCCCCATCCGCACGGACGCCGGCAGCTCGATGCCCCGCCTGCCGGCGATGGCCGGCTTCGGGTCGAACAGGTCCAGCTGCGACGGGGCCCCGGACTGGAACAGGTAGATGACCCGCTTGGCCTTGGGCGGGTGGTGCGGCAGGCCGGGCACGCCGGCGGCGGCCCGCCCGGCGGCGCGGGCGGTATCACGGCCGAGCAGGGTGCCGAGCGCCATCGCCCCCAGGCTCAGCCCGGACCGGGCCAGGAACGTGCGGCGGTTGTATTGCTGTGCAGTTTGGAGCGCGTCCACGGCCGGCACCTATTCGTTCGTGACCATCTCTCCAGTTGTTAGGGTGGGTCGAGGAGCCTTG
>DASXAN010000537.1:0-1846 GCA_036406755.1 Gemmataceae bacterium | reverse complement strand
TCGCTTGCCATGGTCATCGTGTTCGCGCTGCCGCTGTCGGCACGGGCCGACGCGCTGCCCGTCGTCGGCGACGTCGAGGGCCAGCCGCTCGCGGCCAACGCCGAACGGCTGGCGAAAGCCCTGGAGTTCGTGGGCACCCCGCTGCCGGCGGCGACGGCCAAGGAGTTGGCCGCGGCCGCTACGGCGCAGGACGCGGCCAAGATCCAGGAGTTGCTCGACCCGCGCGTCCTGCTCCAGGTGAGTATCAACCCCGAGGCGCGGGTCAAGATCGCACGCGGTCCGGCCCCGGCCATCCTTCAGCAGGCCGGGTACACGCCGACGCTCGTCAAGGTGGTCAACGACAGCCCGGTCACGGCCGCGCTTAACGTCAGCAGTCCGCAGGCCGGCCCCGTCTACGGCGGCGACTGGGGCCGCCGCGACGCCAGGCCGAACCCGAACTCGACGAAACGGTTCCTCGACCTGGAGTTGTTCACTGCCCCGCCGATGACGAAGAAGCTTAGCGGCCTGAAGGTCGAGTACGCGATCCTGCTCGTCTACTCCGCCGAGTCCGGCAAGCGCGAAGCGACGATCCGGTTCGACGTCGGCCAGGGCACACAAGACCTCGGTTTCCGCGGCGAGGTGCCGGTCCTGTTCGACGCCAAGCCGGCTATCCCGGTCCGGCTCCGCGTCCGGGACTTCGACGGCCAGCCGACCGTGGCCCGGTTCACGTTCCGCGACGCGGCCGGGCACGTCTACCCGCCCCGGGCCAAGCGGCTCGCCCCGGACCTGTTCTTCCAGGATCAGGTCTACCGCCCCGACGGCGGCACGGTCCTGCTCCCGCCCGGCGACCTGACGGTGGAGTACGGCCGCGGCCCCGAGTACCGGCTGGTCCGCCAGACGGTTCGCGTCCCCGACCGCGGCGAGGGTGAGGTTTCCGTCAAACTGGAGCGCTGGATCAACCCGGCCGACTGGGGTTACTTCAGCGGCGACCACCACATCCACGCCGCCGGGTGCTCGCACTACACCAGCCCGACGGAGGGCGTCCACCCGCCGGACATGTTCCTGCACGTCAAGGGCGAGGCGTTGAACGTCGGCTGCTGCCTGACCTGGGGGCCGTGCTACGAATACCAGCGGAGCTTCTTCGAGCCGGGGCCGAATCGCCTGACCGAGCCGTTCACGGTCCTCAAGTACGACGTGGAGGTGAGCGGATTCGGCAGTCAGGCCCTCGGCCACGTCTGCCTGTTGAACCTCCGCGACCAGACCTACCCCGGCTCGGAAGGCACGAAGGTCAAGGGATGGCCGACGTGGACGACACCGCTGATGCGCTGGGCCAAGGGGCAGGGCGCCGTCACCGGCTACGCCCACTCGGCCAACGGGCTGCAGGTCAACAGCATCGAGGCGACGAAGCGGCTGCTGGAGAAGTACGACACCGACCGCGACGGCCGGCTCAGCGCCGCCGAGGCACGGCCGGCCTTGCTAACCGAACCGTTCGCGGCCATCGACGCCGACCAGGACGGATTCCTGACCGACGAGGAATTGAAGGCCAGCCACCGGCGAGTCGTGTCCCGGTTGCCGAACTACGCCATCCCGGAGATGAACGGCATCGGCGCCCAGGAGGTGTGCGTGACCACGGCCATGCGGGTCTGCGACTTCATCAGCGCCATGGACACGCAGCGGGTGCCGGAATGGAACTGTTGGTACCACATCATGAACTGCGGGTTCCCGCTCAAGGTCAGCGGCGAAACCGACTTCCCGTGCATCACCGGCAGCCGGGTCGGGCAGGGGCGGGTGTACGTCCACCTCGGCAAGGTCGACCACGTCGATTTCGGCCAATGGTGCGACGGCATCGCGAAGGGCCGGTCGTACA
>DASXAN010000536.1:0-2870 GCA_036406755.1 Gemmataceae bacterium | reverse complement strand
CATCGGCGTGCCGCCCGGCAGCACGATCCTGCCGCCGGCGGCGCCGCCGCCCGGCGTGCCCGCCGCGCCGGCCCCGAGCTTCCCCTCCGGCTCCGGGTTCCCGCCGGTCGCCAGCTTCTACGGCGCGCCCAACGGCGTCCGCCTCGGCGTGCCGGAGGGCGTCGTGCAGGCTCAAGCGCAGGCTCCCGCCCCGCCGGCTCAACGGCCGGCCGGTCCGACGCCGGGCGTCCGCCTGCTGCCGCCGGAGTTCGGGTCGGGCTCGGCCGCGGCGCAGGCGCCGGCCACGACCACCCCGACCGCACCGACCACCCCGGTCCCCGCGGCGACGCCGTCATTGCCGGTCGGCATCGCCGACTTCGCCCCGGCCCTGGACCGCGTGGCCGGCGGCCGCAAGCCGACGCTGGACGGCCTGGACTGGCTGAAGGCCAACGGCTACCGGACGGCGGTGCAGCTCCGCCGCCCCGGCGAGTCGGACGCCGCCGACCGCAAGCAGGTGGAGGCCCGCGGGCTGGCGTTCCGCAGCCTGGAGGTGTCGCCGGCGACGTTGTCGTGGGCGACGGTGGAGGCGTTCGCCCAGCTGGTGGGCGACCCGACCTCGCAGCCGCTGTTCGTCTACGACGCGGACGGGTCGCTGTCGGGCGGATTGTGGTACCTGTACTTCCGGCGGGTGGAGCGGTTGCCGGACGAGGCGGCCCGGGTGCGGGCGGCCCGGCTGGGGCTGAAGGAGTCGGCCGACGGCCCGCAGCGCGAAATGTGGCTGGCGGTGCAGGCCCTGCTGGCCCGCGGCGGGTGACGGCGGGCGGTTCTTCCTCATTCGGTCGTGATCGCGTCACCGTTCCACATTCTGCCGACACCGTCGGCGAAACCTCTCATTGCGACGCTGCCCCCGTCCCTCCGCCTCGCCGTGCGGCCGCGCGCCAGCCGAGACCCTTCTCGACTAGAGTCGGAGAGCATTGTTGAAGAACCCCGGGGACGATACGATGCGGTCAGGGAGGCGGCCATGATCGAACTGACCGAACAGCAGCGGCAGGAACTGAGCGCCCCGGAGCCGGTCGCCGTGGACCCGCAGACGCGGGAGACCTACGTCCTGGTCCGCCGGGAAGCGTACGAGCGCCTCAAGTCCCTCCTGGCGCTGGATGACTACGACCCCGACGAAGGGACCGGGTTCGTCAACGAGGTCATGGCCGAGGACGACGCCAAAGACCCGCACCTGGAGAGTTACCAGCACTACGGGAACCAGGCATGATCCGCGGCGACGTCGTGATCGTGCCCTTCCCGTTCCAGGACAAGCCGGGGCAGAAGATCCGCCCGGCGGTGGTCGTCCAGTCCGACGCCGAGAACCGGCGGCTCGCTAACACCATCCTCGCGATGATTACCGGCAACCTGGACGACGCCGGACGGCCGACGACCGTCCTCGTCGATCCGCGGACGCCGGACGGGGCCAGGTCAGGGCTGACCGGCCCGTCGCTGGTGAAGTGCTACAACCTCGCCACGATCCGCCAGCGGCGCGTCCTGCACGTCATCGGGCACCTATCGGACGTGCTCATGCAGCGAGTCGGCCGCGCCCTCAAGGCCGCGCTCGAACTGCCGTGACGGCCCCACCGCCCCCCGCCCCCCTTCCCGTCCGCCGCCCGTTCCGCTCCAATACTCCTTAGCCGCACCCGCCAGGAGTCCCGCCGTGCCCGACCCCGACCTCGGCCCCAGCCGGCCCCTCGTCCCCCCGCTCCATTCCGCCGCCGTCTACACCCTGCCCGACCTCGACGCCCTCGACGCCATCATGGAAGGCGACGCGCCCGGGTTCATCTACGCCCGCGACGGCCACCCCAACGCCGCCGACCTCGCCGGCCGACTCGCCCAGCTCGAAGCCCCCACCGACCCCGCCGTGTGGGGGACCGTCACCGGCTCCGGCATGGGCGCCATCACCGCCGCCCTCCTCGCCCTCCTCCAGGCCGGCGACCGCGTCGTCGCCAGCGACAAGCTCTACGGCCGCACCGCCCAGCTGCTCCAGCAGGAACTCAGCCGGTTCGGCGTCCGCACCGACTGGGTCGACGCCACCGACACCCACGCCGTCAACAAGGCCCTGCAGGAGCCGGCCCGCGTCCTGTTCGTCGAGACCATGTCCAACCCGCTGGTGCGGGTCGTGGACGTCGGCCGGCTGGCCGGCATCGCCTACGACCGCGGGTGCAAGTTCGTCGTCGATAACACGTTCGCCACCCCGATCCTCGCCCGGCCGCTGGAAGTCGGCGCGACCGTGGTAGTCGAGAGCCTGACGAAGATGATCGGCGGCCACAGCGACGTGACCCTCGGGGTGGTCGCCGGCACCGACCCCGACCTGCTGCCGGCGATCAACCAGGTGGTGAGCATCTGGGGGCTGGCGGCCAACCCGTTCGACTGCTGGCAAACCCTGCGTGGGCTGGCGACGCTGGACCTACGGGTGCGGGCGGCGACGGCGACGGCCGCGGCGTTGGCCGACTGGCTGGTGCGGCAGGCGGGCGTGTCGCGGGTCGTCTACCCGGGGCGGAAGGACCACCCGGACCACGCCCTGGCCCGGTCGGTGCTGCCGCAGGGGTGCGGCAACATGCTCTGCTTCGAGCTGGCCGGCGGGCGGGAGGCGGTCAACCGCTTCCTGCGGCAGGCGGCCCACCACCCGGCCGGGCCAGGGGTGCCGTTCAGCCCGTCGCTCGGCCACACCGGGACGACGTGCAGCTACCCGGCCGGCACGTCGCACCGGTACGTCAGCCCGGCGGAGCGGCGGCGTCAGGGGATCACGGACGGTCTGGTGCGGCTGTCGGTGGGGGTCGAGCCGTTGGAGGTGATCCAGGCGGAGTTCCGGCGGGGGCTGGCGTGAGAAGCGGGCGGTCCGGAACCCC
>DASXAN010000535.1:0-7527 GCA_036406755.1 Gemmataceae bacterium | reverse complement strand
AAGGGTTCTTACTTCCCTCGCTGGCGCGGCGGGCTCCCGGGGCGGCACGAACCCGAGGCGTGACCATGCCCCTGCACCGCTCCCTCCCGGCGGCGGCCGTCGTTTTGCTCTGTCTCGGTTCGAGCCTCACCGCCGCCCCGGCGGATTACTTCGCCGTCCGGGTCGTCGATCAGGACACCGGCCGCGGCGTGCCGCTGGTCGAACTCAAGACCACCAACGACGTCAAGCACTACACCGACTCCAACGGCTTCATCGCCTTCCTCGAACCGGGCCTAATGGGCCAGGACGTGTTCTTCCACGTCACGAGCCACGGCTATGAGTACCCCAAGGACGCGTTCGGCTTCCGCGGCGTCCGCCTCAAGCCGACTGCCGGCGGCCGGGCGACGATCAAGGTCAAGCGCGTCAACGTCGCCGAGCGGCTCTACCGCGTCACCGGCCAGGGCGTCTACCGCGACAGCCTCCTCCTCGGCGAGCCGGTGCCGACCGAGCATCCGGCCCTGAACGGCCAGGTCATGGGCCAGGACACGGTGATGGCCGCCGTCTACCGCGGCAAAATCTTCTGGCTCTGGGGCGACACCAACCGGGCCGGCTACCCGCTCGGCAACTTCTCGACCACCGCCGCCACCTCCGAGCTGCCCGGCCGGCCCGGTGGGCTGGACCCGGCCGCCGGTGTCAACCTGTACTACTTCCTCGACCCGTCCGGGTTCACCCGGCAGATGGTGCCGGACTCGGCGGTCAAGGGGCCGGGGCTGAAGTGGTGCGACGGCCTGATCGTGCTGCCCGACCCGGCCGGCCGGGAACGGCTGGTCGGCCGCTGTGCCATGTACAAGGACCTGGGGACGCTCCTGTACCGCGGGCTGGTCGTGTTCAACGACGAGACCGGCACGTTCGACAGCCTGGCGAAGTTCGACCCGTCGGCCCCGATGATCCTCGAGGGCCACCCGTTCCGGGCCGAGACCGGCGGCGTGACCTACGCCTACAACGGCTTCGGTCCGCCCTACGCCGTGCGGGTGCCGGCCGATTGGAAGGCGGTGCAAGACCCGGCCGCGTACGAGGGGTTCACCTGTCTGCCGACCGGCGGGCGGTTCGACGGCGACCGGACGAAGCTCGACCGCGGCCCGGACGGCAAACTCGTCGTCGCCTGGAAGAAGGGCACCCCACCGCTGTCGCCGCAGCAGCGGGATCGACTCGTCAAGGCCGGCGTGCTCAAGGCGGACGAGGCGTGGGCGGCGTTCCGGGACGTCGAAACCGGCAAGCCGGTGAAGCCGCACGGCGGGTCGGTGAGCTGGAGCCCGTACCGCCGGCGGTGGCAGACGGTGTTCACGCAGTCCGGCGGCACGGCGTCGCTGCTCGGCGAAATCTGGTACGCCGAGGCCGACACCCCGGCCGGGCCCTGGGGCTATGCCCGGAAAATCCTGACCCACGAGAAGTACACGTTCTACAACCCGGCCCACCACCCGTTCTTCGACCAGGGCGGGGGCCGGGTCATCTACTTCGAGGGCACCTACACCACGTCATTCTCCGGCAACCCCGAGCCGACGCCGCGGTACGAGTACAATCAGATCATGCACCGCCTCGACTTGGCCGACCCGCGGCTGGCGCTGCCGGCCCCGGTGTACCGGGTGCCGGGCGAGGGTGGGCTGGCCTACCTGACGCGGGAGGGGGTCGAAGGCCGGAAGGCGTGGCCGCAGGTGCGGGGGGTGGCGTTCTTCGCCGTCCCGCCGGACCGGCCGCGGGGCAACCTCGTCCCGGTCTACGCCGTGCCCGACCCGTCCGGCTTCGGGCTGCGAACCGCCCCGCCGGCCGACGGCAAGGCCGAGCCGGCCTTCCTCGCCCCGCCGGACGGTTCGGCCGCCGGGACGGTGCCGCTGTACGAGTTCCGCTCCCCCAGCGGGGGCCGCCGCGCCTACGCGACTCGCGACGACCCGCCCGGCCCGGACTGGCACCGCGGCGACCAGCCGGTGTGCCACGTCTGGGCCGCCCCGCCCGGGCCGATGACGTTCGACCGCGACGTGCGGCCGGTCGTGTCGCCCCCGCCGAAATGACCCGTTCCCCGAGGCACCCCATGCCGCCGACCGTTGACCGCGTGTCCCGCCGCGACTTCCTCAAGACGGCCGCCGTCCTGGGGGCGGGATTGCCCGCGTGGTTCGCCGAGGAGACCCTGTCGCGGGCCGACACGCCGCCCCCCACGGCGGCGAACGACCGGCCGGGCGTCGCCCTGGTCGGCTGCGGCGGCATGGGGCGGGTGGACGCCACCCTGGCCTCGAAGTTCGGCCGGGTCGTCGCCGTCTGCGACGTGGACGACGCCCACGCCGGCAAGGCGGCCGAGGCGTTCCCCGGGGCGACGGCGTACAAGGACTTCCGCAAGGCCCTGGACCGCAAGGACGTGGCCGTCGTCATCACCGCCACCCCGGACCACTGGCACACGCTGGTCAACCTCGCCGCCCTCAAGGCCGGCAAGGACGTGTACAGCGAGAAGCCGCTCACGCTGACCGTTGACGAGGGCAAGCGGCTGGTCGCCGCCGTCCGCGAGTCGAAGCGGGTGCTCCAGACCGGCAGCCAGCAGCGGAGCGACCCGCGGTTCCGGCTGGCGTGCGAGCTGGTCCGCAACGGCCGGCTCGGCACGGTGACGAAGGTGACGACGATCCTGCCGACCGGGCTGCGGGGCGGGCCGTTCCGGCCGAAGCCGGTGCCGGCCGGGCTGGACTGGGACTTCTGGCAGGGGCAGACGCCGGCGGTCGCCTACGTCCCGGAGCGGTGCCACTTCTCGTTCCGCTACTGGTACGACTACTCCGGCGGGACGATGACCGACTGGGGGGCCCACCACAACGACATCGCCCTGTGGGGCCTCGGCCTGGACCGGACCGGGCCGGTGGCGGTCGAGGGCCGGCCGCTGGCCGAGCCGGTCCCGGGCGGGTACACGGCGGCGAGCGAGTACGAGGTGACGTACACCTACGCGAACGGGGTGACGCACCGGTGCGTCAGCACGCCGGTCAACGGCCCGGCCGGGCAGGTGACCCGGCAACCGAAGCCGGGGGAGCTGCCGCACGGGGTCAAGTTCGAGGGGCCGGACGGGTGGATTTTCGTCACCCGCGGCAAGATCGAGGCCAGCCGGCCGGAAATCCTGTCCGAGCCGCTGACGGCGAAGAAGGTCGCGCTGTACGTCAGCAACGACCACATGGGCAACTTCTTCGACTGCGCCCGCACCCGCAAGCCGCCGGTCGCGGAGGCGGAGGTCGGCCACCGGTCGGTGTCGCTGTGCCACCTGGGCGTCATCGCCATCCGGCTGGGCCGCAAGCTCGCCTGGGACCCGGACCGGGAGCGGTTCGTCAACGACGCGGAGGCGGACCGCTTCCTGGCGCGGGAGCAGCGGAAGCCGTGGAGTTACGAGACGGTCTGAGGCGGGCCGGCGGTTCGTGCTGGCACGCTTCTCGGCCGCTGTGGTACAGTCACGGGATGATGCGGGAGGACCGACGTCACATGACGACCGCTGTTGCCCGATGCACGTTCGCCGCCGTGACCGTGCTCCTGGTCACGGCCGCCGCGCCGGCCGCGGACGACCCGAAGGCGGTCGCCTTCTTCGAGGCGAAAATCCGCCCGGTCCTGGCCGAGCACTGCTACAAGTGCCACTCCGCCAAGTCCGGCAAGTCCGAGGGCAACCTGCTCCTCGACTCCCGCAAGTCGATCCGCACCGGCGGCGACCGCGGCCCGGCCGTCGTCCCCGGTGACCCGGCCAAGAGCGTCCTCGTCACCGCCATCTCCCACACCGACCCCGACCTGCAGATGCCGCCGCGGAAGGGCCGGCTGCCGGAGGCGGTCGTCGCCGACTTCAAGACCTGGATCAAGGCCGGGGCCGCGGACCCCCGCGGCGACGAGGCGGCGGCCGTCGTCCCGCGGGCGCACGTGGACGTCCAGGCCGGCCGGCAGTTCTGGGCGTTCAAGAAACCCGTCTCGACCCCGCCGCCGGCCACGAAGGACCCGGGCTGGGCCCGCCGGCCGCTGGACCGGTTCGTGTTGGCGAAGCTGGAGGCGGCCGGCCTCGCGCCGTCGCCGGACGCCGAGCCGGCGGTCCTGTTGCGGCGGCTGCACTTCGACCTCGTCGGCCTGCCCCCCTCCCCCGAGGCCGTGACCCGGTTCCTGACGCGCGTCGCAAGGGATGGGCCGGACGCGGCCTTGGCGGCGGAGGTGGACGGGCTGCTCGCGTCGCCGCAGTTCGGCGAGCGGTGGGGCCGGCACTGGCTGGACGTCGCCCGCTACGCCGAGTCCAGCGGCAAGGAGGCGAACATCGCCTTCCCGGACGCCTGGCGGTACCGCGACTACGTCATCGCCGCGGTCAACGCCGACGTGCCGTTCGACCGGTTCATCCTCGAGCAGCTGGCCGGCGACCTGCTGCCGGCCGACACCCCCGCCGAACGGGCCCGGCTGCTGATCGCCACCGGGTTCCTGGCGATCGGCCCGAAGAACCTGGACGAGGGCAACCAGAAGCAGTTCACCGCCAACCTGATCGACGAGCAGATCGACGCGGTGACGCTGGCCGTCACGGCCAGCTCGGTCGCTTGCGCCCGCTGCCACGACCACAAGTTCGACCCGTACGGGATGGAGGACTACTACGCCCTGGCCGGCGTGTTCGCCAGCACCCGGACGTTCTTCGGCACCCACGTCTCGCCGGCCAACCGGGTCGGCGGCGACCCGCTCGTCCTGCCCCGTGACGCCGGCCTGGCGATCTACCACAAGTCGATCACCCCGGAGCAGGTGGCCAAGCTGAAGGCCGACCTGGCCGCCCTCAAGGCGACCAAGATCGTCACCCTCACCGACGCCCTCCGGGTGTTCTGGCAGTCCGGCGGCATCAAGGGGCAGCTCGACAAGGTGGACGAGTCCGGCCGGGCCCTGCCGCTGGCCATGGGCGTGACCGAGGCCGGGCGGATGGCCGACGCCCCGCTGTTGGAGCGCGGCGAGGTCGGCCGGCCCGGCAAGCCGGTGCCCCGCGGGTTCCCGCGGGTCGTGGACATCCCCGGGGCCGAAGCGATCCCGCCGGACCACAGCGGCCGGCTCGAGCTGGCCCGCTGGCTGACGCACCCCGACCACCCGCTGACGGCCCGGGTGCTGGTCAACCGCGTCTGGCGGCAGCTGTTCGGCACCGGCCTGGTCCGCACGGTGGACAACTTCGGCGCCACCGGCGAGAAGCCCAGCCACCCGGCACTGCTCGACGACCTGGCGGTCCGGTTCGTGGCCGACGGCTGGTCGGTGAAGAAGCTCGTCCGCGAACTCGTCCTGTCGCGGACCTACCGCCAGTCGTCGGCGTACCGGGCCGACGCCTTCCGGGCCGACCCGGGCAACCGGCTGTTGTGGCGGGCGAGCAAGCGGCGGCTGGACGCCGAGGCCATCCGCGACGCCATGCTGGCCGCCGCCGGCGACCTGGACCCGGCCCGGCCGGGCGGGTCGCTGGTGGCGAAGGTGATCGGCGACGGGCCGATCTCGCTGATCGGCCTGAACCCCAAGCTGCCGGCCGACCTGGACGGGTCCCGGCACCGGTCGGTGTACCTGCCCGTCCTGCGGGACAAGCTGCCGGACGTGCTGGACCTGTTCGACTTCGCCGAGCCGAGCCTGGTCACCGGCGACCGGGAGACGACGAACGTGCCGGTCCAGGCGCTGTACCTGATGAACAGCCCGTTCGTACTGGCCCGGGCGCAGGCCCTGGCCGACCGCCTGGCCCGGGAGGCCGGCGCCGACGGGGCCCGGGTCCGGCGGGCGTTCGTGCTGTGCTTCGGCCGGCCGCCGGACGCCGCCGAGGAAAAGCTGGCCGTGGCGTTCTTCGAGCGGGGAGAAAAACTCGCCAGCGACGACGCCGGGCGGGGCAAGCTGCTGGCCGCGTACTGCCAGGCCCTGCTGGCGGCCGCCGAATTCCGGAACCTCGACTAGGGGATCGTCATGGCGCCACTCGTCTCCCGCCGCACCGCCCTGAAGTCGCTCGCCTCCGGGTTCGGCTACCTGGCGTTCGCCGGGCTGGCCCACGAGGCGGCGGCCCGCGGCCCCGGCGGCCTGGCCGCCAAGGCGCCGCACTTCCCGCCGCGGGCCAAGCGGGTCATCTTCCTGTGCATGAACGGCGGCCCGTCGCACGTGGACACGTTCGACTACAAGCCGGCCCTGAACAAGCAGTCCGGCGAGGACACGCCCGTCGGCCGCGACCGCGGCGGGGCGAAACTCCTCGGCTCGCCGTTCAAGTTCGCGCAACACGGCCAGTCCGGCCGGTGGGTCTCCGAGGTGTTCCCGGAGCTGGCGAAGCTGGTGGACGACCTGTGCGTCGTCCACTCGATGCAGACCGACCTGCCGAACCACTCGCAGGCGTTCATCCAGCTGCACACCGGCAGCTTCCAGTTCGTCCGCCCGTCGGTCGGGGCCTGGACGCTCTACGGGCTGGGGACCGAGAACGCCGACCTGCCCGGGTTCGTCACCATCAACCCGCCGACCGACAACGGCGGGGCCCGGAACTACGGCAGCGGCTTCCTGCCGACCGCCTGCCAGGGGACGAAGATCGGCGGCGACCAGATCCCCGGGTTCTACGCCGCCTTCCTGGGCAAGGACGAGATCCCCGGGCCGCCGATGAAGAACCTGGCCAACGGGACCATCCCCCGCGACCTGCAGCGGGCCCAGCTCGACCTGGTCCGCGACCTGAACCGGCACAAGCTCGACCGCGACGCCTACCACCCGGAGATCGAGGGGGCGATCGAGTCGTTCGAGCTGGCGTTCCGGATGCAGGACCGGGTGCCGGACGTGCTCGACCTGCGGGGCGAGCCGGAGGCGGTGCGCCAGCTGTACGGCGTCGGCTCCGGGCGGCCGACCGACCGGTTCGGCAAACAGTGCCTCCTGGCCCGGCGGCTGGTCGAGGCCGGGGTGCGGTTCGTCGAGGTCACCGCCCCGGTCGGGTGGGACCACCACTTCAACCTCAAGGACGAACTCCGCAAGAGCGCCGCCGCCACCGACCGGCCGATCGCCGGCCTGCTCACCGACCTGAAACAGCGGGGCCTGTTGAAGGACACGCTGGTCGTCTGGGCCGGCGAGTTCGGCCGGACGCCGTACGCCCAGAGCACGTTCGGCCGGGACCACAACAGCAAGGGGTTCACCCTTTGGATGGCCGGCGGCGGGGTCAAGGGCGGCGTGGCCTACGGGGCGACCGACGAGTTTGGCTACCAGGCGGTCGAGCGACCGGTGCATATCCACGACTGGCACGCGACGGTCCTGCACCTGCTCGGCCTGGACCACAAACGGCTGACGTTCAACTACGGCGGCCGCGACTTCCGGCTGACGGACGTGTACGGCGACGTGGTCACGGACATTCTGGCGTAGCCGACCGCCGGTTGGGCCCGTTCGCCCGACGCGCCAGCGAGGGAACGCCACCCTCGCTGGCGCGTCGGGCTCACGGGCCCGGTGCCCCGACCAACCAAGTCCTGTGCCGCCACGGCCCCCTCCCGTTTCCCCGGCCCGGGTGGGCCGAGCGAGAGTTATCGCTTGTTTCCGGCCCGAAATCGA
>DASXAN010000534.1:0-8074 GCA_036406755.1 Gemmataceae bacterium | reverse complement strand
CGCATCTCGCCGGCGGTGCGAATGAGCAGGTCCGGATCGGGCATGCCGGCCGTGTACAGGGCGCCGGCGAACACGTCCTCGTCAATGGCCGCCGGGTCGAGTGCGCCGCGGCGGGCTTGCTCCGCCAGCACGCGGGCCGCGTCTACCATTTCCTGCCGGGAGCCGTAGTTGATCGCCAGGCAGAGGACCAAGCCAGAATTGCCGCGGCTCAGGCGGATGGTCTCATCCATTTCGCGCTGCACGTCGTCCGGCAACCCTTCCCGTCGGCCGATGATCGTGAAGCGGATGTTCTGCTCCATGATTTCGGCCCGCTCGTCGATCAGGTACTGGTGGAGCAGGGCCATCAGGAAGTCGAGTTCGGCTTGCGGCCGCTTCCAGTTCTCCGAGCTGAGGCAGTAGAGGGTGAGCTGGCCGATGCCGAGCCGGCACGATTCCTCGATCGTGGCCCGGACGCTCTTCACGCCGCGGCGGTGGCCCTCGTGCCGGGGCAGGCCGCGCTCCTGGGCCCACCGGCCGTTGCCGTCCATGATGACGGCGATGTGCCGCGGCAACCGGGCCGGGTCCAGGCCGGCGGCCCGGATGCGGTCGAGCGTTTCGAGCGGGTTGGTGGGCGTCGCCATCGCCGGTCCGCCGTTCGTCAGTCCGTGATCGTCTGCTCGCGGTCCGGGCCGACGGAAATCGTCCGCACCGGCAGGCCGAGCAGCCCCTCGATCCGCTCGACGTACCGCCGGGCGGCCGCCGGCAGATCGGCCCGCCGGCGGACGGCCGAAAGGTCGCCGGACCAGCCGGGCAGCGTCTCCAGCACCGGCCGACAGCGGGCGAGCTTGGCCGCGTCGCTGGGGAACTCGGCGATCGTCCGCGGCCGGCCGGAGTCCTCGGACTCGTAGGCCGTGCAGAGGGAGACTTCGGACAGGCCGCTCAGCACGTCGAGGAGCATCAGGGCCAGCTCGTCCACCCCGCCGAGGGCGGCCGTGTAGCGGGCGGCGACGGCGTCGAACCAGCCGACCCGCCGCGGCCGGCCGGTCACGGTGCCGTACTCCCGCCCGACCTTGCGGATCCGCTCGCCGATGCCGGCCGGGCCGTCGTCCAGTTCCGTCGGGAACGGCCCGCGGCCGACCCGCGTCGTGTACGCCTTGACCACGCCGATGACCCGGTCGAGCCGCCGGGCCGGCACGCCCGAGCCGCTCCAGACGCCGGCCGGCGTGCTGTTCGAGCTGGTCACATACGGGTAGGTGCCGAAGTCCACGTCAAGCAGGCTGCCCTGGGCGGCCTCGAACAGTATGCCCTTGCCGTCGCGGACGGCCCGGTGGAGCAGGTGTGTGGTGTCGGCGACGAACGGCCGCAGGTATTCGCCGTGGGCGAGGTACTGGTCGCACAACTCGTCCGGGTCGAACCGGCGCGTCGTCTGGTCCTCGGGCGTGAGGGCGACCAGGATGCGGTTCTTCCGCGGGATGACGAACCGCAGCCGGTCGCGGAGCGTGTCGGCGTCGAGCAGGTCGCCGACGCGGATGCCGCAGATCCGGCCGACCTTGTCCATGTAGCACGGGCCGATGCCGCGGCCTGTCGTGCCGATCGCCTGCCGGCTCGTGCCCGTCTCGCTGAGCCGCTCCTCTTCCAGGTGGTATGGGAAGATGACGTGGGCGTGGTCGCTAACGACGAGGTTGTCGCCCACGGGCACGCCGGCGGCCCGGAGCTGCTCGACCTCTTCGCGGAACCGCGGCGGGTAGACGACGACGCCGTTGCCGATCACCGACCGCAGCCGCGGCTCGAGGACGCCCGTGGGGAGTAGGGAGAGTTTGAACGTCTGCCCGCCGCGGACGACGGTGTGACCGGCGTTCGCCCCGCCGTTGTACCGGACGACGACGTCGTGCCGGCCGCTGAGCAGGTCGACGATCTTGCCCTTGGCCTCGTCGCCCCACTGTAGGCCGACGACACAGGTGCAGGCCATGACTCGCCACGCTCCGGGGCCGTGGCCCCGGCCCGGACATGAAAACGCCCGAAGCCAGCGGCTCCGGGCCGGTCTGCCGTCGGGGCGGGGTACCCGCCCTGCGGGTCGCCGTCCTCTGGCATAGGCTAGGCGAGCGGGAAAAGGCCGTCAAGGCGCGCCGCCACTGCCGGTCGCGCCGGACGGGCGGACCGAACATTGCCGGCGGTTGGTCGCCGGTTCCTTGACCGTCTCTCCTACGGGGGGATAGCATGGGTCGGTGACGCGGCCCGCGTCGTGTCGCATCGTGAGGTCTGCCATGAGCCGAAAGTCCGTCTTTGGCTTGGTCGCTGTGGGGTTGCTAGTCGCCATCGCCTCCCGGGCGAACGCGGACGAACCGTCCTTCCGCGGCCGGACGCTGACGGAATGGAAGACGATGCTCCAGAGCGACCCGGAGCCGAAGCGGCGGCAGGCCGCGCTCATGGTGATCGAGGTGCTGGGGGCCAAGGACCCGGCGACGGTCCGCGCGATCGGCCGCGCACTGCGGTCCGACGCCACCGAGGACGTTCGCCTGCAGGCCGCCCAACTGCTGGTCAACCTCGGCCCGGACGCCCGGGAGGGTTTGGACGACTTGGCCGCGGCCGTCAAGGGTGATGCCGGTGCCCGCGTCCGCACGACCGCCGCCGCCGCGCTGGGCAACATCGGGGCGGCCGGCAAGGCGGCGGTGGTCCTGCCCGTGCTGACCGCGGCGCTCAAGGACAAGGACGCCAAGGTTCGCGTCAGTGCGGCCGAGGCGATTGCCAAGCAGGGCGAGGCCGCCGAGGCCGCAGTCGCGGAACTGACCGCGGCACTGGCCGATTCCGACGCCCTGGTTCGTGGCACGGCGGCGTTCGCCCTGGGGCGGATCGGACCGAACGCCAAGGAGGCGGTCCCGGCACTGGCCAACCTGCTCGGAACGGAACCGTCGCCGGAGGTCCGCAAGGAGGCGGTCCAGGCACTCGGCCAACTGGGCTCCGAAGCCGGCAACGCCGTGGACGCCCTGGCAAAGGTGTTGCGGGATCAGCGGGCGGACATCCGTCAGCGGGCCGCCCTCGTCCTCGGCAAGCTGGGTAAGGACGCTGCCGGTGCCACGCCAGCCCTCATCGCCGTCCTCAAGGACGGCGACAAGTCGGTGAGGGCGCAAGCGGTGCACGCCTTGGCTGCCGTGGCCGGGGCGACGGACGAAGTGGTTGCGGCCCTAACCGGCCGAGTGCAGGACGACGCGGCGGAGGTCCGCATCGCGGCCGTCGAGGAGCTGGCACAGATGGGGCCGGCCGCCAAGGCCGCCATCCCGGCCCTGACAGCTGCGACCCGCGACTCGCGGGCGGCCGTCCGTGAGGCCGCGACGGACGCCCTCCAGAAGGTCGCGGCCAAGCCCAATCCGTGATCCAAATCACCGACGGCGGCGAATTTTTTTCACGCCCGGTCAAAAAAACGTTTGACAAGGTTGTGTCACCACCTTACTTATTTAGCAACGCTACGCATTATTCGCTTCGGAACGATCGGGCGGTGCCGCATGGCTCGGCCCGGCAGAGTGTGGGTCTGGTCCGCCCGCTCGCACACCCGGTCTGTCCCGGCGGCGGTTTGACGCACGCTGGACAACCATCGTTCTGAGCCGCCGCGGGACTAGGCGGCCGTAGCACGTCATACGACGGAGCACGACCTTGGACCGACCCGCCGACCCCGCCGCGGCACCGGCCGCCGAAGCGTCCGCGGTCGCGCGCCGGCTAGACGACGCCGCCCGCGTCTGCGGCCGGGTCGCCCACGACTTCGATAACGTGCTGATGGCGGTCATGGGATTCGCGGAATTGGCCCAGGCTCACATCGCCCCCGGGTCGCAGCCGGCCCTCTACCTGGGTGAGTTGCTCCGCGCGGCCCAGGAATCGCGCGCCATTACCGAACAGCTGCACAGCTTCAACCGCGCGGCCCGGGACTTCGGCCCCTCGACCCGGCTGGCCGATGTGCTCGGCGATGCCGGGCTCGACGGCGTGACGAAGCTGCCAGCCGGTGTGCGGGCGGAGATGGACCTGGCGGACGACCTGCCGGCCGTGGCGGTCGGCGACCAACCGATGCGGTCCATCCTCAGCCAGCTGACGCGGAACGCCGCCGAGGCGATGTCGGGCGGCGGGCGGCTCACCGTATCGGCCCTGGCCGTGTCGCTGCCGGCCGGTCAGCCCGACAGCCTGCCGGCCCCATTACCGCCCGGCGAGTATGTCGAACTGACAGTGACCGACGCCGGGCCCGGCGTTCGCCCCGACCTGGTCGGCCGGATCGGCCGGGAACCGTTCGTGACCACCAAGCCCCGCCACCGCGGTCTGGGGCTGCCGACCGTCGTCCGTACCCTGGCCGCCCACGGCGGCGGGCTGCGGATCGAGAGTTCACCCCGAGGGACGGCCGTCGTCGTGTACCTGCCGTCCGCGGACCTGTCCCCGCCGGCCCCGGGGCGCACCGCCGCCCGCGCCGGCCCGTTGGAGGTTGCTCCGCCATGACGTTACGGCTCGAAGACTCCCCCGCCCCGGTCACGGCCGAGGCGCCGCCTCCGGCCGACGACGCCGCCCCGGCCCGCAAGGCCCGGTCCGCGGCCGACGACCTCCGCTGCGCGAAGGAGGTCCGCATCCTGGTCGTGGACGACGACGAAGCTACCGGCAAGGTGATCGAGGCCGCCCTCCACGGCTACGGCTTTCACATCCGCCGGGTGAGTGACCCCGAAGGGGTGCGGATCGCCCTCGAGACGACGCCGCAGGAGGCATACCACCTGATCCTGCTGGACTACGTCCTGCCGGGGCTGGAGGCCGAGCAGGTGTTCGCCTGGGTGCGGGACTTCCAGTCGGAGGCGAGCGTGATCGTCGTCACCGGCTACCCGTCGATCGACAGCGCCCTGAGCTGCCTCCGCGCCCGCACCTACGACTACATCACCAAGCCGTTCCAGATCGCCCAGCTGCGGCAGGTGGTGATGCGGTGCCTGGAGGGGAAGGGTTTGTTGCGGATGTCGGAGGAGGCACTACGGGAGTCGCTAGGGATGGCGATCCGCGAACGCCGCAAGGGGCTCGGGCTGACACTGGCCCAGATGGCCGCCCGGACCGACGTGTCGCTCGGCTACCTGTCGCAGATCGAGCTGGGCAAGAACTCGGCGTCGATCGAGACCCTGTACCGCATCTGCCTGGCGTTGGGTATCAAGATGGCGGAGCTGTTCGGCGCCGTACAGCGGTCGAGCTGAGGAAACCGAAACGGGGCGGGCGAGACGTGAGCCTCGCCCGCCCCGAATGTTCAGCGCTTCGCCCGGGACCGGACGACCTCGACCGCCCACTCCTCATCCGGAAACTGGCCGGTCTGGAGCTTCGAGTAGACCAACTCGCCGTTGACCGTCAATTCGAAGCACCCGCCTCCGGCGGGCACCAGCGTCAGCCCCTTGATCTTCTGCTTCAGTTCGGTCAGCAGTCGGCTCGTCAAACTGACGGCCTTGGGTTCATAGCCTCACATCGAGCAGTAACGTAGTTCGATATTCATGGTCGCCGCCCTCCTCGCCCGCCTCACACCGAGGCGCGGCTCTACTACCATCGTAGACCGGAAGGCAACGCCAACCAAGCAGTCACGGGACGGAGAGCTTGACCGTCGCCGGGAGCAGGCAGGTCTTCTCGTTACAGGCCTGCAGCTTGACCGTGACCTCCAGCGGCCCGGTGTCCCCGGCGGCCCGCTCGACCACGGCCTTGATCTCAACCGTGCCCTCGTAGACGTTGTAATCCCCGACGATCTGGTCCTTGACGACCTTGCCTTTGGGGTACTCGACCTTCACGCTATTCGGCTTGGCCTTGCCCGCGACGGCGACGGTCGTCTGCGCGGACTCCAGGCCCTCGTTGCCGACCGGGTTGGCGTACACGTGCCAGTCGCGGTCGATGACCAGCGTGAGCTTGATCGTCTGCTTGCCGTCGGCGGCCGTCTTGTCGGCCACGGCAGTCGCCTTCACGACAGCGTCCGATCGCTTGGCACCGCCGGTGGGCTGCCCGGCGGCGGGGCGGCCCGGCGGCGGCTGGTTAGGCGGCTGTGGCCCGGCCCCGTCGAGGTACTGGTCCAGAGCCATGGCCAGGGTCGGCAGGCTCGATGGGTTCTGTTCCAGTTCGCCGGCGAACGCGCGCAATGCCCGGCCGGCCAATTCGCGGTAGCGCGCATCGCCGGTCTTGGCGGCGAGTCGGAGCAGGTTGCGGGCGGCTACGCCATTCGCGGAGGGTTGCGCGCCGTCGTGCACGTCCTTGGCCCGGGCGAACAGCTTCTCGTGGTCGGCGGCGGTGTAGAAGAAGCCGCCGCCCTCGTCTCCGTAGTGGCGGATCATCAGGTCGGTCAGGCGTTTGGCCTCCGCCAGCCACCGGTCCGCGCCCGTGGCGTCGTGTAGGCTGAGCAGGCCGTGCGTCAGGAACGCGTAGTCATCGAGGTACGCCGTCAACGCCGCCTTCGGCGCCTCGCCCGGAATTGCGGCGTAGGTTCGCAAGAGCCGGCCGTCGGTCGTTCGCAAGTTCTTGAGGACGAAGTCGGCGGCTTTCGCGGCCGCCTCGACGTACTGCGGTTGCTCCAACAGCCGGCCCGCGGTCGCATAGCCGGCAATCATCTGACCATTCCAGGCCGCGAGCACTTTCGTGTCGAGCAGCGGCCGCGGGCGCTTCGACCGCGCGGCGAGCAGCTTGCGGCGCACCTCAGGGAGCCGCTCGCCACCCGGTTCGGCACCGCCGGGCCGCACCAGAACGTAGAACTTCGCCGCGGTCGTCGGCTCGCCGCCGATGCCGAATGCCGTACGGGCCAGCGCGTTGTCCGCCCGGTCGGGCAGGGCGGCGTCAACCTCGGCCGCGGACCAGACGTAGTACCGGCCCTCCTCGCCCGCGCTGTCCGCGTCTAGGGCGGAGTAGAAGCCGCCGCCGGGCGCGGTCAGCTCACGGGCGACGAACTCTAGCGTCTCTTCGACGACCCGTCGGTAGAGCGGATTCTTCGTCTGCCGATACGCGCGGGCATACAACTCGACGAGTTGCGCGTTGTCGTAGAGCATCTTCTCGAAGTGCGGGACGGCCCAGGTTCGCTCCGTGCTGTAGCGGTGGAAGCCCCCGCCGAGCTGGTCGCAAATGCCGCCCGCGGCCATGTGGTCGAGCGTCTTCGTGACCATCCCGAGCAGTTCGCCGGATTTCTGGCGGGCGGCCTGTTGGAATAGCAGCTCCAGTGATGGCGGGCTAGGGAATTTCGTGCCCTTGAACGCCCGCTTCGGGTCGCCGAACCCGCCGAACTCAGGGTCAAAATCGGCCTTCAGCGTGTCTACCGCCGCCGTGACGAGGTAGCGGCGCGGCTCCGCCGCCGTGGGGCCGGTCGACCGCGCTAGCGTTCGGGCCACAGCCTTCGCCACCTGGGCCGATTGTTCCTCCACCTCCTTCCGGTGGTCGCGTCGAAAGTCGAGGACCGCCCGGAGGACGGAACGGAATCCGAGCACCTTCTGGCCGTCGATCAGGCGGTCGTCCGCCGGCCAGTAAGTGCCGCCGGCGATCGGGTCGCCGTTAGGCATGAGGAACATGGATAGCGGCCACCCGCCCGGCAGTCCGAACAGGTGCAGCGCGGTCATGTAGATCTGGTCCACGTCCGGCCGCTCTTCCCGGTCCACCTTGATGCACACGAAGGAGGCGTTCAGCAGCTTGGCGACATCCGCGTTGGCGAACGACTCCCGCTCCATGACGTGGCACCAGTGGCAGGACGAGTAGCCGACCGACAGGAAGATCAGCTTGTCTTCCTTCTGGGCCTTGGCGAACGCTTCGGGGCACCACGGGTACCAGTCCACCGGGTTGTGGGCGTGCTGGCGGAGGTAGGGGCTGGTTTCCCGCGCGAGGCGGTTAGTCGTCCTGGCCTTTTCCTGCGGCTCGATTGGAAGTGCGGCCGCGGCCGGCCAGCTACCCAGGGCTGCGGCGAGGACGATGAACCTCGCGGACGAAATGGAGCATGCCATGAGAATCTCCCGAGGCCGGCGTACCGCGGCGCGGAGCCGAACGGCTCCGCCATCCTACCCGGCCGGCCGCGGTCCGTGCCACCGCGATTTTCCTCCCCGGTCGCGGGGCCTTCGGATATAGTGGCCGAGAGGTCGCGTCC
>DASXAN010000533.1:0-6834 GCA_036406755.1 Gemmataceae bacterium | reverse complement strand
CGGCTGTCGTCGGGGTCGCCGGGCTTGACGACGGCCCCGGAGCTGCCGCCCTCCATGAGCTTGACGTAGTTGGACGCGTCCAGGCCGCCGCGGGCCTTGTCGCCGTTGTGGCAGCCGAGGCACTTGTCGCGCAACAGCGGCAGCACGTGGTCCGTGTAATTGACCTTCGCCGGTTCCGCAGCGGAAGAAATGGGAACCACAAAGGACACGAAGCACACCAAGCAAGCAGAAGAAATCAAGTTGCTTCGCATAGCAGTGTTTCTTTGGTGATTCTCTTCGTGTGCTTTGTGGTCTTTGTGGTTCACCGGCTCAGTGGTTAAACATGAACTCCCGCGTGTTCAGCAGCGCCCAGAACACGTCCTCCAGCGCCTTCTGCTTGTCCTTCTCGGCGTCCACCAGCTTCATCACCTCGGCCCGCTCCTTCGCCGTCGGTACGCGGGCCAGGCACCGCACGTACAGTTCTTCCACCACCTGGTCCGGCGGCACCTTCGCCTTGAGCATCCCGGCCACCACCCCGCCCTGCTGGATCTTGGCCGTCGTCGCCCCGCCGTTGAGCAGGTGCAGCGACTGCGACAGCGTCGGCTCCAGCTTCACCTCGCACGAGCAGACCGTCTCCCGCGTCGCCCGGCCGAAGGTCCGCAGGAAGTACGTGCTGGTGGACCCGTCGGCGATCTGCACCGCCCGGGCCCCCAGCGGCAGCCCCGGGAACTTGTTCTTCGTCTCCGTCACCTGCGAGAGCACGTCGAGCATCGTCTCCGCCCGGATGCGGCGGACCGTGCCGCGGGCGAAGTTCCGCGTGTCGCCCTCGTTGGATGGCGTCGGCTTCGTCGAGAGCTGGTAGGTGCGGGACATGCAGATGTCCTTGACCAGCTTCTTGAAGTCGTACTTGTACGCGGTGAACCGCCGGCCCAGCTCGGCCAGCAGCTCCGGGTTCGACGCCGGGTTGGAGACGCGGACGTCGTCCACCTCGTTGATGATCCCCTGGCCGAAGAACTGGGCCCAGACGATGTTAGCCAGGTTGGTGGCGAAGTAGGGGTTGTCCGGGGAGGCGAGCCAGGCGGCCAGCACCTCGCGGCGGTCCTTGCCCTTGACGTCGGGGACCGCCCCGCCGAGGAACTTCGGCGGCATGACCTTGTGCGTGACCGGGTGCGTCTGCTCTCCCCCGCCCGAGTTGAAGACGATCACCTCCCGCGGGTCGTCGGACCCCTTCCGGCCGATCTGGCGGAAGAAGGCCGCGAACCCGTAGTAGTCGTCCATCGTCCAGCGGTCGAACGGGTGGTTGTGGCACTGGGCGCACTTGATCCGCATGCCCATGAACACCTGGGCGACGTTCTCGGACACCTGCAAGATGTCCGGGTCGCCCTGGTAGAAGTTCGTCGGCGGGTTCTTGAGCGTGCCGCCGGACGCCGCCAACAGTTCCTTCACCCACTCGTTGACCGGTACGTTGCGGGCCACCTTGTCCTGGAGCCAGTTGAAGTACAGGAGCATCGCCTTGTAGCTGACGTACTGCGACGACCGGACCTGCAACAGCTCCGCCCACTTCAGCACCCACAACTCGGCGAACTCCTTGCGGGAGAGCAATTCGTCGACGAGCTGCTCCCGCTTGTTGGTGGCAGTGTTGGCCATGAACTTGCGGTGGTCCTCGACCGTCGGCATCTGGCCGACGATGTCGACGAACACCCGCCGCAGGAACTCCTCGTCGGTGCACACCTCCGACGGGGCGATGCGGAGCTTCTTGAGCTTGGCGTTGACGAGCGTGTCGATGTAGTTGAACTCGGGCACCGGCGGGAAGGTGAACTCCAGCCCCTTGGGCAGGACGATCACCTGGGCGCCGACGGTGAACGTGGCGAACCGGGCCATGACGAACGCCTCGCCCCGCTCGCCGGCCGTCACCACCCCGTCCGGGCCGATCTTGGCCGACACGTCGTTGTTGCTCAGGAAGAGCGCCAGGTTGGTCACGTCGCGGGTGGTGCCGTCGCTGTACTTCGCCCGCACCGTCATCCGCTGCTTCTCGCCCTTGCCGTCCAGCACCATCGCCGTCGGGTACAGCTCGACCGCCACCGGCAGGGGCACGTCGGGCGGGTCCTGCGGGGTGCCGGCCTCGAGCCAGCGGATGAGGGTCTGGTAGTACTCGTCACCCGGCTTGATCCGCTCGCCGCCGGTGTGCGGCACCTTGCCGGTCGCCTTCTCGATCATCAGGCTGTCGGTCGGGACGGCGAGGTTGACCCGGCGGCCGGGCATCTCCCGGCAGAGGCGGTGGTGGTCGCCGTCCGGGTCGAACCCGAACAGCGACAGGCGGAACCCGTCCTTGCCGCGGGCGGACCCGTGGCAGGTGCCCTGGTTGCACCCGGCCCGCATGAACACCGGCATGACGTCCCGCTTGAACGAGATGGGCCGCTCGGCCGCCGCGTCCTTGACCGCGACCGGGACGGACACCGTCTGCCCGCCGTACTCGACCTTCAGCTCGCACGAGCCGTCGGCGGCTGGTGTGAGGACGTTGCCGGCGAGCCTGGCCGTGGCCGGGTTGGTGAGCGTCAACTTGGCGTCGGCGGTGACGTCGCGGGTGATGCCGTCGGCGAAGGCGGCCTGAACGACGACCGATTGCCGGCCGCGGGCGGTGGCGAGGTGCACGTCCGGCGGGTAGACGGCGAGGGATTGGAGGGGGGCGGCGGCGCTGCTGCTCGGGGTCGCCAGCGTCAGGACGGCGAGCACAACAAGCGGTCCGCGAAGTTGAAGATGCCTGCTCATTCGATCGTGCCCCTGGTCTGCTTTGTGGGCCTCTGTCCCCCGGCCTCGAAGACTCGACCGGGGCTTTAGTTCAGCGCCCTCCGGGCTGAGAACGCAAATTATCAGCGTGGCCAGCTGCCGGGGTTTCAGCCCGGAGGGCGCTGAACTAAAGCCCCGGTCGAGTCTTCGAGGCCGGGGACGGGAGCCTCAATCCTTCTTCGGCTGCCCCTTCTCGCGTTCCTCTTGTTCCTTTCGCAGCTGCTCCAGCCGGCTCAGCCGCTTCGCCGCCGGTGCCGGAGCCGCTTGCGGCTTGGCGGGCGTGGGCGTCGGCGCCGCCGCCACCAGCGGCTTGTCGATCCGCAGCTCCGTGCCGCCGACGTTCTGCACGATCGGCTCGCCGTTCTGCGTCACCACCACCTGGCAGTACAGGTTCTTGTGCTGCCCCGGCGGGGCGGCCGGGTCCACCGTCAGCGGGAAGGCTACTTCCTTGGCGTCCTTGGCGATCTCGACCACCGGGGCCGTCACCTTCGGCGGCAGGCCGACGAGCGTCACCTTGGCCGCGCCCTCCCACGGCGTCGCCACCTGCACCTTGCCGAAGAGCGTCGTCGGCTTGCCCTGCTCCGTCGCCGCCCGGTCGAGGTGGAACGCCATCATCGGCGGGGCGATCTCGACCGTCGCCAGCTGCGACGACACCCACACCGGCCCGTTGCCGACGGTCGCCACGCCCCAGACGACGTACTTCCACTTCCGGACCGGGGCGCCGGTGTTCGCGTTCAGCGGCAGGACCGTCTCCGTCTGGCCGTCGGCGATCGTCGCCGCCCCGGCCGAGCCGACGCCCGGCGGGTTGTAGAGCGGGTAGATCGTGATCGGCCCCTTGAACCCGTTGAGCCGCTCGGCGACGACCTTCAGGTTCATCGACCCGTTGTGCACCAGCGGCACCTTCGGCTCGACGATGCTGATCTTGAACGGGGCCGGCTCCGCCACCACGGCCGGGACGCTCGGGGCGGAGTAGCCCCAGTACGGGGTCAGGTTCGGATAGCCGTAGACCAGCTGCGACCGCAGGCCGAATGTGCCGTGGAACGGCGGGGCCTTCGGGTCGGCCGGCTTCGGCAGGACGGCGGCCAGCGTGCCGGCCAGCGGCGCGTCGGCGGCCGCCTCGAACACGACCGGCGTCGAACCCATAAACGACGGCACCGTGTCGGCGACCATTTTCACCCCGGCCGGCAGTCCGGTGGCCTCAAGCGTCAGGTCGCCGCCCCAGTCCCGCCGGCTGGTGGTCAGGAGCGTGGCGTAGCGGTTGCCCTTGGGCACCACGACCCACTGCCGCTCCTGCTGGTAGAGCGAGAACTGCGGTACGCCGACGCTGACCCGCGGCTGCGGCGGCGTCACCTCGACGCGGTAGACGTAGGTCGGCCCGCCCTTCTTCAGCTGGTCGGTGACGCTGAGCAGGTAGTCGCCGTCGGCGGGGGCGGTGAAGCGGATGTAGCTGTCCGGCGAGCCGGGCATGTCGTCGTTGCCGGCCAGGGCGCCGCCCTGGGCGTTGTAGACGTAGAGGACCGGGTCCAGCGGCGAGCCGAGCCGGCGGGCGTAGCAGTGGACGTCGAGCACCTGCCCCTTCTTCGCCGTGAAGCGGAAGAAGTCGATGTCGCCGGGCTTATCGATGACGCCGTTGAATGCGCCCGGCACCGCGCCCTTGGTCGCCTGGGCGACGGCGTCGTTCGGCTCGGCCTCGTTGACGGCCGGCAGCTCGGTGACGCGGAACGGCAGGCCGGACGGGCTGATCCCGCCGGCGTCCTCGGCGTGCAGGACGTACTTCGTGTCCGGCTCCGGCGGGAGCTTGACCTCCTTCTTGATCTCACCGGTCGGGTCGCCGAGGAAGCGGACCTCGACCTCCTCGCCGACCTTACCGCCGGCCGGGAACACGGCCGTCGGCCGGGGGAACGTGCCGACGTGCAGCCGATAGTGGCAACCGCCGTTGCCCTGGTAGGAGCCCTCGCGGACCTGGATCACGTACTTGCCGTCGGCCGGGGCGACGACCGACAGGCACCCGTCTTGCTTCAGGAGCGGCGTGTCGTCGGACGTGGCCAGCTCGAACCGCTTGGCGTCCAGGATCGCGATGTACGGGTCGAAGACGTTGCCCAGGCCGATGTCGGTGGCGACGCGGACGCCCTCGACCTCGACGCTGATCCGCTGGCCCTTCTTGGCCTCGACGGCGAAGTAGTCCACGTCCTCGCTGGTGACGGTCCCGTGGACGGTGCAGTTGAGCGGGACCGGCTGCGGCTGGGCGAACTCGTTGTTCGGCTCCTTCTCCTCGACCACCGGCAACGCGCCGACCCAGAACGTCTTCAGCTCGCTGACGCCGGTGGCCGTGCGCAGCCGGAAGGCGTGCTCGCCGAGACGGCAGTCGGCGGCGATCTTGACCGTCGCCTGCACCTGGTTGTCCTTGGCGTCCAGCTTCGTGACCTGGAGGCCGGGCGAGTAGCACATCACCTCCTTGGCGTCGGCGAGGCGGGCGCCGGAGAAGGTCAGTACGACTTCGGTGCCGCGCTGCCCGCCGCGCGGCATGACGCCGGACACTGACGGCGCAGCGGCAAAAGAGAACGAACCACAGAGGCACAGAGGACACAGAGAGAAGAACCACAGAGCAATCCACTTGGTGTTGTTTTTCATCGTTGTTTCTCTCTGTGGTTCTTTCTCTGTGTCCTCTGTGCCTCTGTGGTTCGTTTACCCGATCAGGTCCTTTCGCAGTTTGCCCTCGTCCACGATGATGACCGGCCGGTTGCCCGGGCTCATAAGCTTCTTGTCCGGGTCGATGCCGAGCTGGTGGTAGACCGTGTACGCCAAGTCCTCGACCGTCAGCGGGTCGTCCTGCGGCTCCGACGCGGTCGGGTCGGACGAACCGTAGACGCTGCCGGCCTTGATGCCGCCGCCGGCCAGCACGACGCTGAACACCTTCGGCCAGTGGTCCCGCCCGGCGGAGCCGTTGATCTTCGGCGTCCGGCCGAACTCGCTCGACACCATGATGAGCGTCGTCTTGAGCAGGCCGCGCTGGTCCAGGTCGTTGATGAGCGTGGCGAACGCCTGGTCGAACGGCGGCAGCTGCGAGCGGGTGCTGGCGGCGATGCCGGCGTGCAGGTCCCAGCTGCCGTAATGCAGGGCGACGAACCGCACCCCCGCCTCGACCAGCCGGCGGGCCATCAGCATCCGCTGGCCGGCGGCGTTGCGGCCGTACTGGTCGCGGAGCTTGTCCGGCTCGTCATTGATGTTGAACGCCTGGCGGGCCTTCTGCGACGACAAGAGGCTGTACGCCCGCTGGTAGAACGTGTCCATCGCGGCGACGTTGTCCGCCTTCTCCTTGCCGGCGAAGTGCTCGTTGACCGCCTCCAGCATCGTGCGGCGGTTGGTGAAGCGGTCCGCGTCCACGCCGCCGGGCAGGTCGAGATCCTGCACCCGGAAGCCCTTGCCGGCCGGGTCGCTACCGAGGCTGAACGGGGCGAAGGAACTGGACAGGTAGCCGCTGCCGGCGTAGGTGGTCGGCTGGTTGGGGATGCAGACGTACGGCGGCAGGTTGTTGCGGACGCCCAGCTCGTGGGAGACGATGCTGCCCATGCTCGGGTAGACGACGGCCGGGCTGGGCCGCCAGCCGGTGAACATGTTGTGCGTGCCCCGCTCGTGGGCCGCCTCCCCGTGTGTCATCGACCGGCAGACGGTGATCTTGTCCGCCACCTGGGCGGTGTGCTTGAGGCACTCGTTGAGCACGACGCCGTCGAGCTTGGTCTGCACCACGCCCATGTCGCCGCGGTATTCGAGCGGGGCGGTCGGCTTGGGGTCGAACGACTCCTGGTGCGCCATGCCGCCCGGCATGAAGATGTGGATGAGGGCCTGCGCGGCCGGCTCCTTCTTACCGTCCGCGGCGACGGCCCGGTGGCGGAGGAAGCCGTCGAGGGTCAGGCCGAGGGCGCCGACGGCCCCGACCTGGAGGAAAGCCCGGCGGGACGGCCGGCGGAAGTGGGCGGGGTCGTCGTGCCAGCGGACGGCGTGAGTCATGGTCCGTCTCCTGGGCGGATGGTCGCAGAATGTCAGTCGGAGGCCGGTGCGGGTCAGGGC
>DASXAN010000532.1:0-2590 GCA_036406755.1 Gemmataceae bacterium | reverse complement strand
ATGACCCCTTTAAGCGGCGAGCCGGAGGCGAGCGCACCGCTCGCCTCCGGCTCGCCGCTTAACGGGGTCGGTCAAAACGCCGGCGGCCGCTGGGCCACGGAGACTCGAAGAAGAGAAGGAGTGCTCATCCCGTCCTTTCCCCTCCGCGTCTCAGTGGCGTCGCGGCCGACCGTGTGTCTCCCTAACTTCTATTCGACTGTATTGTAGCACCCATTTTAACTATTGGATGATCCGGCCGCCAAGGCGATTCGGATTTAACCGATTCTTCTCCCACTCCCGCCGGACCTCCCGCAGGCCGTAGGCGCACAACTCGAATTCGGCGCTCAGCCGCCGCAGCACGGCCGCCTCCTCCCGGTACGGGTCGTCCTCGAACGTGCTGGCGATGTAGTACGACCGCTTCCCCTGGGCGCAGTAGTCCACGAAGAAGTCCTTGCAGGCCGGGGACCGCAGCCGGTGCAGGGCCTCCGGGTAGACGCCGGTCCAGAACAGGGCGAAGTCGCCGATCTGGCGGTGCGTCTCGCGGGCGGTGCGGCCTTCCGGCGGCAGGTCGGCGACCTCGGCGACCATGTCCACGACCTGCTCCAGCCGCCGCCCGCCCGCGTCCCGCAGCCGGTGGACGGCGTCCACGTGCACGAACCGGCTCAACAGGGCCGACAGGTAGTCGATCAGGCTGGGGTCGGCGACGCCGAGCTGGGTCTGGAAGGTGACTTCGGTGACGCCGGCGAACAGCCGCCGCAGCGGGTGGTCGGGGGGCGGGTTCCACATGGGACCGCTCTCGTCATGAGCCAGCCAGGCGCCCGCCCGTCCTGGGCGGACAACCGGAACACGATACGGACGGCCTCCGTTTCGTCAAGAGCATTTGCGGCCATTCCAATCATACGTTACGGCCGCCGGGCGCGTTGTCCGATCCGCCCGGCGGATCACACCTCGCAACCGGCGGGCCAAAAAAAGACGGGCGGCCCGCGGGCACCGATGCCCGCGGGCCGCCCGGGGCCCGTCACGCCACCGCGGTTAGCGGTCGCTGCCGCCGCCCGGCCGGCCGTCGCCCCCGGGGCCGCCCGGGCCGCCGGCCGGCACCCCGAGCTTGTTCCGGAGCCAGTCCTCGTTGACCTTCATCAGCCAGGCCTTCCAGCCGTCCTCCCGCTTGACCCGGTCGGGGTCGTTGAGGTCCTGGCCGCTGCGGGCCACCCGCAGCTTGCCCTCGGACGTCAGGAAGAGCATCTCGACGCCGGCGGAGTCGTTGGACGACTTGTTCTTCGGCCCGATGTACGACCCGGTCCCGCCCTCGAAGTCCACCAGGACGACCGGCGGGGTCGGGGTCAGCTCCAGCATCCAGCTCGGCTCGGACTTGGCCGTGGACCCGCGGGTAATGCCGGCCGGCCGCGCCCGCCTGACGTTGTCCCGGAACGTGAACGTCCCCTGGACCATCGACCAGATTGGCAGCGTGACGGGCGTCGTCTCCCCGACCTGCTGGCCGCGGACGGCCTTGATGTCCCACACCAGCCACTCGCCGAACGGCTCCCCGCCCTGGGAGCCGAGCTCCGGGATGTGGATGTAGGCGTACCACTTCTGCATCTGCACCCAGGTGTCGTCCCACAGCCCGGCCGGCGGCATCTTCTCCGTCACCTTGTGGTTCCGGTCGTCCTTGGCCGCGGCGTAGAGGAACTCCTCCGGCGGCACCCGGACGACGGCCGGCTTGTCCGCCTGCTTCGGGTCGACGGCCGGCAGCTCGAACCAGTCGCTCTGGAGCAGTTCCTTGTCGGCGAACGACGGGATGCCGAGGTCCTTGGCCGGCTTCTTGTAGTTGGGGTTCAGGACGTTCAGCTTCACCCGGTAGCGGTAGCTGAACCCGGCGTCGGCGGTGATGTCGATGAACCGCATCACCCAGGCGTCCTCCGGGACGGCCAGGGACCCGGGCTGGTTCGGCCGGTCGCCGCCGCCGGGGGTGAAGCGGGCGCCCGGGGGCAGCCGCAGGCCGCCCCGCAGCCCGTCCCCCCCGCCGAAGGCGCCGCTGGCCCCGCCGCCAGGGCCGCCGCCGGGGCCGCCGCCGCCGGGGCCGCCGCCCGGCTGCTGCTGGCCGCTGCCCCGCTGGAAGATGTCCGTGTCGGAGAGCCGCTGCTGCGTCGGGGTGAGGACCTCGGCCGTCTGGTTCTTCTCCTTGAGCGACTTCAGGGCGGCGGTGACGGACGGCAGGTTGACCGGCGGGTACTCGCCCCGGTGGAGCTTCGGCCGCGGCACCAGCAAGTGGGATTCGTCCGGCGGCAGCACCCGCGGGTACAGGGCGGCCAGGTCGGCGTCCATGGTCGCCGGCGGGACGTCCGGCTCGAAGTCGATCGTCTTGGCGAACAGGTCGCCGAGCGTGGCCTGCAGGTCCAGCGGCTGCCAGCCCTCGGCCGTCGGCGTGCCGTCCAGGCCGCACTTGAGCCGCTCGACGACGAACCCGCGGTACTCCGGGAACTCGGTCAGCTCATCGATCGACCGGGCCCGCAGGGCCCGCTGGAACTCCTCGACCTGGGCCTTGTACGGGATGGCGCAGGTCACCACCACCATCCGCTCCGGGTCGATCGTCTCGGCGAACTTGGCCGAGTCG
>DASXAN010000531.1:0-12295 GCA_036406755.1 Gemmataceae bacterium | reverse complement strand
CTGCCGGTCCGGGGCCCGCGTGTCCATGCCGGGGATGATGGACACGGTCCTGAACATCGGCCTGAACGAAACCACCCTCCGCGGCCTGATCGACAAGACCGGCAACGAGCGGTTCGCCTGGGACAGCTACCGCCGGTTCGTGCAGATGTACGGTGACGTGGTGCTTGGCCTGAAGCCGCAGACGAAGACCGAGATCGACCCGTTCGAGCACATCATGGACGAACTCAAGCACGAGCGGAAGGTGACGCTCGACACCGATCTGACCACGGCCGACCTGAAGGACCTCGTCAAGCGGTTCAAGAAGGCGGTCAAGGATCGGACCGGGCACGACTTCCCCGAGGACGCCCACGACCAGATGTGGGGGGCGATCGGGGCGGTGTTCGACTCGTGGAACAACGAGAGGGCCGTCGTCTACCGCCGGCAGTATGGCTACCCGGCCGACTGGGGCACGGCCGCCAACATCTGTTCCATGGTGTTCGGCAACATGGGCGACGACTGCGCCACGGGCGTCGCCTTCACCCGTGACCCGGCCACTGGCGAGAAGGTCTTCTACGGCGAATACCTGGTCAACGCCCAAGGCGAGGACGTGGTCGCCGGCATCCGCACGCCCAAGAAGATCGCCGAGCTGAAAAAGGAGATGCCGGAAGTCTACCAGCAGCTCGAACAGATTCGTGAGAAGCTGGAAAAGCACTACCGGGACGTGCAGGACATCGAGTTCACGGTCCAGAATCGCAAGCTGTGGATGCTCCAGACCCGCAACGGCAAGCGGACCGGGTTCGCGGCGGTCCGATTCGCGGTGGACATGGTCCACGAGGGGCTGATCAGCAAGGAGGAGGCGCTGTCGGCCGGCCGTATCCCGCCGGACGATCTGAACCAGCTGCTCCAGCCAATCTTCGACCCGGCCGCCAAGCGGAAGGCGATCGACGACGGCCATCTCCTGGCCAAGGGAATCAACGCCGGCCCCGGGGCCGCCACAGGGCGGATCAAGTTCTTCGCCGACGAGGCGGAGGACTGGGTCCACAAGCACGGCAAGGGCGTCATCCTCGTCCGCCGGGAAACCAGCCCGGAGGACATCCGCGGCATGCAGGCAGCCGACGGCATCCTGACCGCCTTCGGCGGGGCGAGTAGCCACGCGGCCCTCGTCAGCCGGCAGATGGGCAAGGTGTGCATCGTCGGGTGTAACGCCCTGAACATCGACTACAAGGCCCGCACCGTCTCGGTCGGCGACACGGTCCTCAGGGATGGCGACTTCATTTCGATCGACGGGTTCACCGGCGAAGTGATCCGCGGGCAGGTGGCGACCAAGCCGAGCGAAGTCGTCCAGGTCTTGATCGCCAAGTCGATGAAGCCGGAGCAGTCGAAGGTCTATCAGCAGTTCGCCGAGCTGATGGGCTGGGCCGACGCCGTCCGCAAGCTGCGGGTCCGCACCAACGCCGACAAGCCGGACCAGGCCGAGCAGGCCGTCGCATTCGGGGCCGAGGGGATCGGCCTGTGTCGGACGGAGCACATGTTCTTCGACCACATCGAGCCGATGCGGGAGATGATTCTGGCGGAGACGGCGGAGGAGCGGAAGAAGGCGCTGGACAAGCTGCTGCCCTACCAGCGGACCGACTTCGAGGGCCTGTTCCGGGCGATGAAGGGCAAGCCGGTCACGGTCCGCACGCTGGATCCGCCGCTGCACGAGTTCCTGCCGCACGACGCCAAGGGACAGGAGCAGGTGGCCCGGCAGCTCGGCGTCAGGCCGGAGGTGATCGCCGAGCGGGTCAAGGCGCTGCATGAGTTCAACCCAATGCTCGGGTTCCGCGGCTGCCGCCTGGGCATCGTCTACCCGGAAATCACCGCCATGCAGGCCCGGGCAATCATCGAGGCCGCCTGCAACGTCAAGAAGGAAGGCACGGATGTCGAGCCGGAGATCATGATCCCGCTGGTCGCGTTCCTGCCCGAGTTGAAGGCGCAGGCCAAGATCGTCCACGACACGGCCAAGAAGGTGTTCG
Source organism: Gemmataceae bacterium (assembly GCA_036406755.1). Classification (GTDB taxonomy): domain Bacteria; phylum Planctomycetota; class Planctomycetia; order Gemmatales; family Gemmataceae; genus DASXAN01. Next base: position 10,301 of record DASXAN010000531.1, on the reverse strand, counting down.
CCGAAAAGGGGATCGAGGTCAAGTACCTCGTCGGGACGATGATCGAGCTGCCGCGGGCGTGCGTCGTCGCCGATCAGATTGCCAAGGAGGCACAGTTCTTCTCGTTCGGCACCAACGACCTGACGCAGACCGGCCTGGGCATGAGCCGGGACGACTACGGCTCCTTCATCCGCTACTACCTGGAGCACGACATCGTCGCCAAGGACCCATTCCAGGCGATCGACTTCGATGGCGTCGGCGGGCTGATGCGGATCGGCGTCGAGAAGGGGCGGGCGACACGGCCGGACTTGAAGATCGGCATCTGCGGCGAGCACGGCGGCGAGCCGGACAGCGTCAAGTTCTGCCACCGGATCGGGCTGAACTATGTGTCGTGCAGCCCGTTCCGGGTGCCGATCGCCCGCCTGGCGGCGGCTCAGGCGGCACTCGAAAAGAAATGACGAATGACGAAGTACCCAATGACCAAGGAATACCGAACCCCGAATGACGAACCGGAAATGCCGTCATTCGGGGTTCGGCTTTCGGGGTGCCTTCGTCACTGGATACTTCGTCATCCGTCGTTTGGGTATGGCACGTCTCAGCGGTTGGCCTATCTGTTGATGCTCGTCAGCGCCGCCGCATTCGCCGCCATGAGCGCGTGCAGTCACGCCCTGGCGACCCGCTGCGACTGGCGGCTCGTCACCGTCGCCCGCGGCGGGGTGGCATTCGCCCTGACGGCTTGGCTGGCCCGGGCGACCGGGGTGAGGGTTCTCTTCCGCTGGCCGCGGACGCTCTGGATGCGGAGCGTGGTCGGCAGCTTCAGCATGTTGTTCACCTTCTATGCACTGACCGGCTCCGACCTGCCCGTGTCCACGGCCGTCACGCTCTTCAACACCTTCCCGATCTGGGTCACGCTGCTCGCCTGGCCGGTCCTCCGCGAACGGCCGTCAGCGGCATTCCTTGTCGTCCTGGCCTGCAGCATTACCGGGGTTGTGCTCATTGAGCAGGGACTGCCCGCCGAAAGCGCAGGCCTCCCGGGCGTCGGCTCGGCCCGCGGGGCCATTGCCTCCGCGCTGCTCGCGGCTGTGTGCACCGCCATCGTCATGCTCGGCTTGCACCGTTTGCGAACGATCAACTCGCTGGCCATCGTCGTCCACTTCTCGGGGGTCGCCACGATCGCAGTCGTCGGCTTCGCCGTTGCCACAGTGCTGAGCGGCTGGCCCATCGACCCGAGGGCCCTGCGTGATCCCGTTACCGTTGCGCTGCTGGCCGGCGTCGGCGGGCTGGCCACAATCGGACAGATCGCCATGACCAGGGCGTTCAGCCTGGGCCGGCCCCAGCGGTTGGCCGTCGTCGGCCTGTCGCAGGTCGTGTTCGTCCTCGGCTTCGACGTAGGCCTGTGGGACTACCGGCTGGAGCCGGCCAACCTCGCCGGGCTGGCCCTGATCCTCGGCCCGGTGGCGTGGCTGGTCGGCCGGCGTCGGCCTTGACAGGGCCGGCCGACTATGGATACTGCTGGGCCGGGGGGCAAGGACGCCTTTCATGCGGCCCGCGCGATCACTGGTGGTGGTGGCCGACGACTTTGGCATCGGCCCGGACACCTCCCGCGGCATCCTCGACCTCGCCGCCGAGGGCCGGCTCGCCGCGACTGTCCTTCTCGTCACGTCACCATATGCGGAATCGGCCGTCGCCGCCTGGGAGCGGGCCGGCCGGTCGCTGGAACTCGGCTGGCACCCGTGTCTGACCCTCGACCAGCCGATCCTGCCGCCCGGCCGCGTCCCCAGCTTGGTCCGACCGGATGGCCGGTTCTGGTCGCTGGGAGCGTTCCTCCGTCGGGCCTGTCTCGGCCAAATCGAGGCCGTTGAAGTCGCCGCCGAGCTGCGGGCGCAGTGCGACCGCTTCCGCGAGCTGGTCGGCCACCCGCCGACGGTCGTCAATAGCCATCACCACGTCGCCGTGTTCCAACCGGTTCGGCGCGAGCTATTCGCCTTACTCGCTGGACTGCTGCATCGGCCATTCGTCCGCCGCGTCGTCGAGCCGGTGCACACGATCACCCGCGTGCCGGGCGCGCGAGTCAAGCGCGCCGTTCTCGCCCGGCTCGGCCGGCGCGCCGCCCGGCAGGGGGACCAGGCCGGCTTTCTCGGCTGCGAGGTGCTGGCCGGCGTGACGACCCCGCGCTGCGTCGCCGACGAGCGGTTTTTCGCCCGCTGGCTGGCGGCCGCGCCCGGGGATTCGGTCGAGTTGATGTGCCATCCCGGCTACCACGACGAGGCGCTCGCCGGCCGCGACGGCGGGTCGGCCGCGGGCCGCGTCCACGAGCTGCACCTGCTGCGGTCGGCGGACTTCGCGGCCGCCGTCCGGCGGGCCGGGTTCCGCCTCACGGCCCCGGCCGAACTGTCCCGGGCCGGCCGACTCGCCGCGGCGTGACCGAGTTCCCACGGAAGGGCCGACCATGTCCGACCGGTTGCCGCTCTTGAGCGTGGTCAGCCCGGCGTTCAACGAGGAGGCGGGCCTGCCGCGGTTCCACGCCGCCCTGGCCGCCGCCCTCGACCTGCTCGCCGGCGAGTGTCGCGTCGAGATCGTCTACGTGGACGACGGTTCCCGGGATGGGACGCTTGCCGTGCTGCGGACGCTCGCCGGCCAGGACGACCGCGTCCGCTACCTGTCATTCAGTCGCAACTTCGGCAACCAGGCCGCCCTGACTGCCGGGTTGGAGTCTGCCGTTGGGGATGTCATCGTAACCCTCGACTCGGACCTTCAACACCCGCCGGACCTGATCCCCCAGCTCGTGGCCCGCTGGCGGGACGGGTTCGACGTGGTCCTCGCGGTCCGGGCCGGGGTCACGGACCGCACCCAGGGCTGGTTCAAGCGCAATGCCTCGCTCCTGTTCCACCGCTTATTGCGGCGGTGCAGCGAGCTCGACGTGCGGCTGGACGCATCGGACTACCGGCTCCTGTCCCGCCGGGCGGTGGACGGCCTGTTGCGGCTCCCCGAATCGCACCGCTACCTCCGCGGTCTAGTGGCATGGCTCGGCCTGGCAACGGCCGAGGTGCCGTTCGAGACCGCCCCCCGCATCGCCGGGTCGTCCCGGTACACGCTCGGCCGGCTCGTCCGGCTGGCGTTCGACGGGCTACTATCGTTCTCGCGGGTGCCGTTGCGGCTGGCGGTCGGTGGCGGGCTGGCGGTCGTCGCCGTCAGCTTCGCCATTTCGACCGCGTTGGCATTGTCATCCCCGATCGAGCCCGCGACGGCCGCGCTGCTCGTCGCCGTCCACGTCATCGGCGGCATCGTGCTCGCCGCCGTCGGGGTGCTGGGAGCGTATACGATTCGCATCTTCGAGGAATGCCAGGGCCGGCCGCTCTACGTGCTCAAGGAAATGTCGCCGGTGCTGCCGGGGCGGGCGAAGCAGAAGCGCGTCACATCGCCGCTCCGCCGCCAAGCCAAATCTGTCGCATGATCCCCAGAACTGCCACGACGCGACTCCGCTGGGCGGTCGCCGTGTGGGCTGTCGTCCTCATCGTCATCGGCGTGCGGGTCCTTTGTTCCACCCGGGCCAATAGCGTCTATCCGATCTTCAGTGCGGCCGGCGCGCGGTGGCTCGCGGGCGATGAAGTGTACCTCCCGCCGACCGCCGACCTCGACGTCTTCCGCTACAGTCCGCCGGTGGCGGCGGTCTTCGCCCCGTGGTCGCTGCTGCCCGACCGGCTGGGCGGCCTCCTGTGGCGCGGCCTGAATGCGGCCGTCCTTCTCGGCGGGCTGGCGGCGTGGTGCCGGTGGCTGTGGCCGCGGCTGAACGTGCCCGCCGTGTTCTTGCTCGTCATTCCGCTGGCCGTGGGTGGCTTGAATAACGGCCAGTGCAACGCCCTCGTCATTGGCTTGTTACTCATCGCCCAGGTAGCATTTGCCCGCGGCCGGTGGACCGCAGCGGCGGCCCTGGCCGTCGTCCCCGTGCTCCTCAAGGGCTACCCGCTGGCCTTGGGACTCCTGCTGTGCTTGATTGAGCCGCGCCGCTTCGGCCTGCGACTGGCCGGTTGCCTGTGCGTAGCAGCCGCGTTACCGTACCTGTGCCAGCGGCCGGAATACGTCACGGAGCAGTACGCCGCTTGCCTCCGACAACTGAACGCAGACGACCGAACGAACTTCCATCTGGAAGCCGGCTACCACGACCTTCACATGCTGGTGCGTCGCGCCGGTCTGCCAATGGACTTGAGCGCGTACAGGCTGCTGGAAATGGAGCTGGGCCTGGCATGCGCGGCCCTGATCCTGGTCGGCCGCAGCCGCGGATGGGACGCCCGAACGGCGCTCGACGCCTGCCTGGGCCTCGGCGCCTGCTGGATGACGCTGGCCGGCCCGGCGACCGAATCAAGCACCTACGTGCTCTTGGCACCAGTCCTCGCCCGTGCCGTGCTCATCGGTGCCGGCAAGCCGTGGCGGCAGCAGTGGGTCGTCGCCGCCAGCTACGCACTGTTTACTGCGGCGGCGGCCGTCGCCTGGTTCCCGGGCCGCGTCTCCCGCCCGATCCACGCCACCGGCCTCCAGCCGTTCGCGGCGCTGCTGTTGACCGTCCACGTCGTCGCCGAGTGCGTCCGGTCCATGCGCAACGAAAACGGCCGGCCCGAATTGGGCCGGCCGTCGTCGCGGCGGTGTGCCGGTCACTTCTTCTCTTGCTTGGGCAGGTCGGCCAGCTCCTCGCGGACCGGGGCGTAGTGGCTGAACTCCATGCTGAAGCTCGCCGTGCCGCTCGTCGCCCCCCGCAGGTCGGTCGTGTACCCGAACAGGTTGGCCAGCGGCACCTGCGCCTTGATCATCGACCGGCCCTTGTCGTTGACCATCTCCATGATGATGCCCCGGCGGCGGTTGATGTCGCCGGCGATCGACCCTTGGTAACTCTCCGGGCCGATGACGACCACGTTCATGATCGGCTCCAGCAGCGTGATTCCGGCCTTCTGCTGGACCTCCCGGAAGTTCTCCCAGCCGGCCGCCTTGAAGGCGTCCTGGGACGAGTCCACGTCGTGGTACTTGCCGTCGAACAGCGTCGCCTTCAGGTCCACGAACGGGAACGGGTACTTCGTCCCCTTGGCCGCCCCGAACCGGAACCCGTCTTCGACCGATGGGATGTACTCCTTTGGCACCACCCCGCCGACGATCTCGTCCTCGAAGTAGACGTTGTTCGGGTCCGGCTTCTCGCCCTCTTCGGCCAATTCGGCGATGATCGCCTCAATGTCGTCGGGCGTCAGCGGCTGGTATCGCATCGAGATGACGGCGTACTTGCCCCGGCCGCCGGTCTGCTTGATGTACCGCGTCTCCAGCTCGACCGGCCTGGCCAGCGTCTGCCGGTAGGCCACTCGCGGCCGGCCCAGCGCCACGCCGTCCTGCGTGTTCAAGGCCCGCTTGAGCTTCTCAACCGACACCTCCAAGTGTAGCTCGCCCATGCCGCTGAGGATCAAGTCCTTCGTCTCTTCGTCGGTGTGGGCCTTGAGCGTCGGGTCGTCTCGAACCAGCCGGCCCAGGGCGTCGGCCAGCTTGCCGGTGTCGATCGTCCGTGCCGGCACCAGCGACGCCGAGATCACCGGCTTCGGGAACGTGATCGACTCCAGGGCGATCGGCGCGTCCTCATCGCAGAGGGTGTTGCCGGTGTAGGTCTGCTTCAGCCCGATGACGGCAACGATGTCGCCCGGCCCGGCCTGCTCCAGCTCCTTGCGGGTGGCGCCCATCATGCGGTAGATGCGGCCGACCCGCTCAGTGCGGCCGATCGTCGTGTTCAGGTAGGTTTCACCCGGCGTCAGCTCGCCGGAGTAGACGCGGACGTAGACCAGGTCGCCGGTCGATTCGGCGACGGTCTTGAACGCCAGCCCGGCGAACGGCTCCTTCGCCTCCGGCTTGCGCTGCGCCTTCTCCTTCGTCTTCGGCACGATCCCCTCGACCGGCGGCCGGTCCAGCGGCGACGGCAGGAAGTCCACGACCGCGTCCAAGAGCAGCTGGACGCCGTGGAAGTTCTTCGACGACCCGCAGAAGATCGGGGTGAACTTGCCGTCGAGGGTGCCGGCCCGCAGGGCGCGGAGCAACACGTCCTCGGGCACTTCCTTACCCTCGAGGATCAGTTCCACCAGCTCGTCGTCGGCGTGCGAGGCGACCTCGAGCAGTTGCTCGCGGTACTTCTGGGCCTCGGCCGCGTGCGACGCCGGGACGTCCACCAGGTCATACTTGACGTTGGTCTTGTCGGTCGGGTCGCGGCGGATGAACTTCATGCGGAGCAGGTCGATCACGCCCTGGAAGTCGCCGGACTGGCCGACCGGGATGGCGCAGACGGCGGCCGTGACCTGGAGTTTCTCCCGCATCTGCTTGACGCAGTCCTCGAAGTCGGCGCCCATGCGGTCGAGTTTGTTGATGTAGGCGATCCGCGGGACGCGGTACTTGTTCGCCTGAAACCAGACCGTCTCCGACTGCACCTCGACCCCGCCGACGGCGCAGAACACGCCCACGGCCCCGTCCAGCACGCGGAGCGACCGCTCGACCTCGGCCGTGAAGTCCACGTGGCCGGGGGTGTCGATGATGTTGATGGTGTTGTCGCCCCAGTCGATGGAGACGGCGGCGGAGTTGATCGTGATGCCCTTCTGCCGCTCCAGCGGGTCGAAGTCGGTCGTGGTGTCACCGCTGTCCACGTCCCCGACCTTGTGCTTGGTGCCGCTGAAGTAGAGGATGCGCTCGGTCGTCGTGGTCTTGCCGGCGTCCACGTGCGCGATGATGCCGATGTTTCGCAGTTTCTCAAGCATGGTCATGGTCGCCAACAACGGGCTATCCTCGGTTCTGCGGCTCCTGGGAACGAAACGCGGCTCGCCGGGGCCACGCGCCCCGGCCGTGCGGGCGCCGGCCCGCTCCTGGTCCTGGTTTCCCACGGGTGACGCCGGGGCCGTGCGGCACTTCGGCCCGCGGTGAGAGGGTCGGGCTGTCCCCGGTTGGCGGCATCCTCCGCGTCCGGGGCATCCGCGATTAGAGTCCTAGCATAGGGCGACGGGTTCAGACGACCAGTCGAGCGAATGAACCTTCCATGAATTCTAGCTCGCGTGTCAAGCACTTGCGGCGATATTACGGCTCTCTCTGCGTTCCCGGGCCGTCGCGCCGTGGCGCCAGCGCTTGGCGCGGCGGCGCCGCCCGGGGCAGTGGTTGCGCTGGTTGAAGCGGCACGGCCGGGGCAACCGCCGGTTGAACGGCACCGATGACGGCCAGGCGGGCGAAGAGCAAGAGAGGGAACATCGACGTGAGCCCGTTGCCGTAGTGTAACTTGAGTGCCGACCCACCCTCGATGGCCAGCTCCACCAGCGGGACGCGGTCCACTTCGGTGCCGAGGAACGTCTTGAACTTCTTGCCCGCCTCGGCATCAATCTTCGTGACCAGAGGCACCAGCTTTCGCCCGGAGCCTTCGATCAGATACTGCACCGACGGCCCCGGCCTGGCGTTCAGCCCGACTTGCAGCGACGCGGGCGCCCCGTCGCCGAACGCCACGAGCACGGCATCCGGCCGGAAGGCGATGTGGACGGTACTCTCGCCGAAGATCGACTTTGCCGGCTCCGGGAGCGGCGGCAGGACGATCTGATGGACCTTCGCCCCGCCGAGCGTGGCCGCGTCCAGCTTAATGACGTTCTGCGCCTCCTTCGGCAGACTCTTGACCGCGTCCCGCAGCGCCTGCTCAACCGCGGCGGCGTCTTTCAGCCGCAAGCCGGCGATGATACGGTAACGGTCGTCCTTCCCAGGACCGTTCAGGGCACCCGCCAGATCGATCTCGCCCTCGCGGAGTGTCGGCAGCAACTTCTCGCCGACCTTGCCGACCACCGGGCCCCACGTCGGAACCTCTGACGGGGCCATGCCGACGCCGGCCTCAAGCTTGGGCAGCAGGAGCTTGCGGATGTCCTCCGGGATGGTGACGCGGACCAGGGCGCGGCCGGCCGCGTCGGCCGCGGCCAGCTGCGGGAACAGGCTCGTCGCCGGCCGCATCGCCCCGACGAGCCGACTCAGGTCGGAGCCGGCCCGCGGCATCAACGTCAAGTCGAACGTGAGGTTCAGCCGGGCACGGTCGTAGCGCACGTCCACCGTCAGCTCCTGCCCGTCGCGGACGGCCGGTTCCGCGAGCGGATAGAGCACGAGCATCGGGGAAAGGACCAGCATTTCGGCACCGCCGATGCCGAAGGCCCCGCGGAATGGCGCCTGCTCGCCGCGAACCGTCGTCTGGAACTGCTGCACGCCGCCGACGGCCGCTTGGCGGAATTGCTCGGGGACGCGGTCGAGGTAGATCCTGGTCGCGATGGCCGCCGACTTGTCGCCGGCGGCGATTTGGGCCGGCGTCGGGATGCGGTTCAGGGCGACCACGGCCGGGTCGTGGGCGGTCAGGTAGGCGTACTGGTTGGCGAATCGGGCGTAGCCGTTGACCGGGTTGCCGTCGGAGGAGCGGGCGCCCGGCAGCTGGAAGGCGAGCACGCCGTCCTTGTCCTCGACCCGGCCGACCAGGTTGGCGAGCAAGGCCCGGAACGCCGCCTCGTCCTTCACGGGCACCAGGATGGCGCCCGTGCTGGCGGCGACGTTCGCATCCAAGGTGAAGTAGCCGAGCAGCGGCCGGGTGGTGTCCACCGCCTTCCGCCAATCCGGCCCAAGGGACTTGCTCAGGAACTCGTCGGCCGCGCCGACGAATTCCTTGGCCTCCTTCTCGTTCGGGGCGAATCGGGCGATCAGTCCGGCGGTGTAGCGGATGTCGTCGAGCGTCTTGTCGAGCGGCTGAACGCGGACGGTCACCGTCGGCTTGAACGCTGCGGACGGATCGCCAGTTGGCACCGGGGCGGCGCGGAGTGACGGTGCGACGGCCAGGACCAGGGCGACAAGCCACCGGGCGCGACGTGTGGTCATTGGCGGACTCCTGGGTATGCCGAGGACGCAGCCAGTATAGGTGGGCGAGCGGATACGGCCCACGGGTCGCCGGCCGGCGACCCGTGGGCCGTAGTCCTGCGGCCGTCATTGCTCAGACTTCCCGCCCTTCGTCGCCTCGTCCATCTTGGCCCCGAATTTGATGACCTGTCCCTTCATCGACGCCCGCACCTTCAGGGCCGGGCCGCCCTCGACCGTCACGCGGATCACGTCGCCGCGCGGCGGGGAGCCGAACGCCTCCTGCGCGGCCTTGCGGGCCGCGGCCGGATGGTCCTTGTCCAGCCCGGCCAGCTTGGACACCGATGCTTCCCCTCGGAACGGCCCGCCGGCGTGGCCGGTCCCCGCGAGCACCTGCCGCAACACGCCACCGGGATCCGCCCCGAACGCCGCCACGACCGCGTCCTGCGGGAACGCGATCAGGGCGGTGGAGTCCGGCCCGAAGATCCGCTTGGCCTCGGCGTCCAGGTCGGTCGGCACGACCTTGTGAACCTTCACGCCGTTGACCGTCTCGGCGTCCAGCTTGATCGCCTCCTTCGCCTTCGCATCGGGGATCTGCGGCACCAGGTCCCGGGCCAGCTTCTCGACCGCCGGGGCGTCCACCAGCTTGATCCCGCCGAAGAGGGTGTACTTGCCGCCGGCGTCCGGCCCGGCCAGGCCGCCGAAGGCGTCAAGCTGACCCGCCTTCAGGGTCGGGGCGAGCGTGTCGTAGACCTTCTTCGCCAGGTCGCGTTTGGCGGCGTCCTTCTGCCGGGCCTGCTCCTGCTTGAACCCCTCGTCCAGGGCCGACGCCAGGGCATCCCGCAGGGTGGGCGGCACGGCCACATTCAGGGCGGCCTGAGCGGCAGCCCCGGCGAGCGGGCCGAATCGGCTGGTCCGCCCGGACACACCGGCGATCTCCTGCGCCAGCGGCGAGCCCGCTTTGGCCGTCATGGTCAGCTGGGCGGTCAGGTCGTCGGTCTTGCGGTCGAGAATCAGTTCGAAGTCCACGGCCTTGCCGTCGGTCAGGACCGACTGGAACCGCTGGAATGCGAAGTCGATCGTCTGCTCCCGCAGCTTCTTCTGGGCCGGCAGTTCGCTCCCGACCTTGCGGTTCTTGGCCTCCTCCTTCTGGTTCTCCAGCGCGCCTAGCGCGATCTGCTTCAGGTTCGGGTCGATGGTGTCGAGCCGCAGCGTCGCCGCGACCAAAGCGTTCTCATTGCCGGCCAGCAGCTTGGCGGCCGCCAGCCGCTTGCCGGCCGCGATTGGGCCCTTGTCACGGGCCGTGACGTAGGCGTACCCGTCCGCCACGGTCATGAACCCTTCCACCGGGGCACCCGGGATGGCAACGGTGTACACGCCGTCGTCGCCCTTGGTGAACGTCACGCCGAAGTTGCCGAGGTGGTTCGTCAGCGTGTCCACCAACGCCTTCTCGT
>DASXAN010000530.1:0-10441 GCA_036406755.1 Gemmataceae bacterium | reverse complement strand
AGCCACCGGCCCCCACTGGCACACGTCGGTCATCACCTACATCCTCGTCCACGAGCGGCAGGCGGGCGCCATCCGCCCGTGACGACCGCACCAACGCCCCACGACGACTTGGGTCGCGGGCGGCTACCCAGCAGATCGGGTCACGACCCGGTCAGGGTGCCGTTGAGGGCCACGTTCTCATACGTGGCGTTGGCGTTGTTGCCCAGGGTGGTGATGGCGGTGATGCACACGACGATGATGAGGGCGAGCATGACGGCGTACTCGACGGCCGTCGGGCCGTCCTCGGCCTTCAAAAACGTGACGACGCTGCGGATGGCCGTGGGCATGCGAACCTCAAGGTAGGTGGGCCGAGGACGCGAGGGTGCGGCCCCGCGGGAATGACACCCGAACGCTAGGTCAGGAAACGGCGCGGGGCAAGCGAACCCGGCGTCGGTGAACTGAACGGGCCGGCCCGCCATTGCGCCACGATAGCATCAGCTTCGTCCGCCCGCCGAGGTGGCTGGCCGCTCCCGACGAGTCAATCCGCCGCGGCCGGTTCAGGTTTCGGCGGCCCAACCGGTATTCTTCTCGGCCCCGCCCGCGTCATACCGTGGGTGGAGGGAAACCGCTGGCGGTTGCCCCGACGGCGCGGTACGGTCGAGGGCCTGGGCAGCGCGAGACCTTCGCCCGGAGGGTGGCACCGTGTTCAAGATCAAGTTCGACGCCCCGAAGGGCGCCGTCTTTCCGCCCGTGTACGAGAAGGCGACCCGGGCCGCGTGCGTGCGGCTCGCCGCGCTGGCCGCCGCGTCCGTCCGGCCGCGGCTGGGCCTGCTCGTCGATTGGTTCGGCAAAGACGCCTTCGGCGACCCGGCGCTGCTTGACAAGGTCCGCCGGATGGCCGAGGTGATCGCCGACCCGGACCGGACGGTCACGTTCGTGGACGCCCGCACCCACGACCTCCAGGTCGACTACACCCCGGACGACATCTACGCCGAGCCGCGGCTTCACTTCCAGCGGCCGCCGCGGCGGGCGAAGGCGGCCGTCCTGGCCGAGCTCGGCGACAACTGGGACGACGGCAACCGGCTGCCGTCGGAGACGAAGACGCCGATTCCGAAGGGGACCGCCCTCGGCGAGCCCCGGCGGACCCCGCGGGGGCCGGACGCCGGCGGGTTCTACGGCTACGCCTTCCCCGTGGACAGCCGCGGCGACGGCGGGCCGGCGCGGGCGCACGCCGGGTCGGGGATGCGGATCTACCTCGGGAACGCCTACTTCGCCTCGCAGAAGTTCTTCACCGTCAGCCCGTTCAGCATGGAGATGGTGCAGACGATCTACCACGAGATGACCCACAAGGTGCTCGGGACGAACGACCACTTCTACGGGACGTCGCTGTGCCGGCGGGAGGCCAAGACCCAGCCCCTGAAGGTGCGGCAGAACGCCGACACGTTCGGCTACTTCGCGACAAGCGTCCTCGGGTACGTATGGGCCGACGACGGGAGCTGACCGGCCGGCGGATCAATCCCATCCGCGTTCGGGTCCGGCGTCGGCAGTGGCCCCACGCCGGCGGGCCGCGGCCCCGTCACCCGAACCGCGCGAGCAGGGCGATGGCGGCGATCGCCAGGCCGATCCCGACGACCTCGGACCGGGTGAGCGATTCACCGAAGAACAGGACGCCCATGCCGGCGAGCATGAGGATCATGCACACGGAGTAGATGACGCCGATCGTCGCCAGCTTCAGGTGGCGCATGACGAACACCCAGGCGAACGCCGTGGACGAGTACAGGGCCAGCCCCACGAGGAACGCCCGCGTGAGCAGGGGGTTGTCCGCGCCGCTGGCCCGCTTCAGGAAGTAGTCGCCGACGATGCCGACGGCGCTCATGGCCGCGGCTACGACGACCATGACCTTCGCCTTGTCCATCGCTGCCACCTCCCACCAATCCCGGAGCGACCGAGACCCACGTCGGTTCATTGTCGTGGGATAACCGAGGGGCTGACCACGCCAACGGGGCGAAACGCCCCGGGGCCGAACTCGTCCCAGGCCCGTCCGACCCTGCTGCATGACGCACCGGTGTGGCACACCGTCCCCCGTCCTTTGGCCGGCGTCCGCCGCGGGCGACCTCAGCACCGCCCCGGCACTCGAACACCGAGGTGGAGTAGTGCTAGCGCCGATCAAGGTCCCGCCTCGTCTATCCAAGGGCATCCCCGGCCCCCGACGCCCGGGCCAGTGCTACGTCCTGTCTGGCCGGTTCGTTTACCGCCACCATGAGGAGCCCGGCATCTATCTCGTTCACGGCGTCCTGACCCGCCAATGCCAGACGCCGCCGCGAATGGGCCACGGATGGGTAGAGTTCCCGTTGGCCGTAGACGAATTGGGGTTGCCGGTGGCGGGCGGCGTCGTCGTGTTCGACGCCACTGCGCGGAAGTTCTTCCCGCGGGACGCCTACTACGAGCACTACGGCGTCACACAGACGGTCCGGTATACGGCGAAAGAGGCGGGTGACGCGGGGTTGGCAGCCGGTGGCCATTGGGGGCCGTGGGATCTTGCCGTACTGATTCCGCCGCCCGCATCACGCCCGAAGCCGCCGCCGAAGCGGCGGAAGAAATGAACGCGGGCCCGGCCCAGTCCAGCGACCCGGCCGGCCCGTGACCACGCCCGACCTGTGCAGGAGGTCCGACATGGCCAGGCAACGGAATCCGGCGCCGGGGCGGACTGAGGAGATGATCGCGGCCCGCGTGACCGGGCCGGATCGGGGGCCGCGTCAGGCCGTCGAGGTCAAAGTCATCACGCCCCCGCCGCGGCCGCCGGTGGTCGTCCGGGTTGCGTGCGGCGGAAAGCGGGAGCCAACGGTCACGATTGAGTACGCCAAGCCGGCCAAGTCTGACGAATGACGCGCCCGGCCGGGGGCACTCGTCATACCCCCGGCCCGCGGGTCGGCCGGGGCCGGCCCGCTGAGTAGGTCGGACCGCCGTGGCGGGCGTGGTTGGGGCCAGGCATCGAGGGGGTGGCGACCGGCTGGGGCGATTCGACTGAGGCTCCCCGCCGGTCCCCGCCCGACCCACTCACGCCTGACGATCGGGCAGGCCGGGTGCGAGTGTACCGGACGCTGGGCGGGGATGGAAGGGGACGGGTTACTGACAGCCGGCCGGGCCGTGCCGCCCGATCCAGTCCCGGGCGACACATGCCCCGTCGTCCAGGGACGTGGCCGGCAGGACGGCCCGGGTGCGGGTGCCAAACGACATGATGGCGACTGACCAGCCGGCGGCGGGGTCGTCAGACACGTCCACGACGTAGTCCGCGAACCGGCCCCGCCAAGTGTTCCCGTTGACGCGGCGGAGTGTGGAGTCCATGCCGGTGACGATACAGCTGGCCCAGCTGCCGGACAGGTGGCGAGGTGGTGAACAGCGAGGGTCGAAGGGTAGGCCGGGCCGGGAAAGTCCGATGAGCTGGCAACCGGGGCCGGCCCGGTCCACCAGCCGGGCCGGCCCCTTGCACCGGCACACTGGCGCGGGTACAGTGGCGGGCGTCTCCGTGATGGGGGACAAGATGTAAACTCGGCCCCGGGCTCGTTGCCCCGGGCCACTTTCGTTTCCGGGGCCGGTCAGTCGTGGCCGTTGTTGAGGATGGGTCGCGGGTCCGGGGCCGTCTCCAGCTCGGCGGCAAAAGCGGCCAGGCCGTCGTCGCCGGGGTTGACGACGGAAAACTGCCCGTCGACCCAGGCGATGTACAGGCCGTCGGCGTCCCTCAGGATCACTTCACCGCCGACCCCGTGCAGCCCCCACCACAGCGACTGGCCAACCGGCAGGGCGAAGAGTTCGGAGATGGTCACGCACACAGTATGACCGGCGGGCCCCGGGGCGGTGAAGTGACCGGCGGCCGAATTGGCTGGTTCCGCGGGCCACGAGCTGACCTGGCCGAAGGTCCATGCACATCATCAGCACCTCGGGGCCGCCGGCGGCACCACCTCGCGTGCCCACCCGCGGTCGCTCGGTTTGGGATACAATTCCTGACCGAAGCCGAGGCCCGCACGGGAATGCCAGAGTACGGACTCTCACGGCGTTTCCGTGGGGCCCGGGCAGATTGCAGGCAGGCCAAGTGGGCGCGGGCCGGCGACTGTCACTCCCACAGTGATTCAGGAGCTACCAATGGGGACGCGCAGTGCGGTGGTCGGCACCCGGGCTCCGACCTTCTCGCTCCCGTGCGTGGACGGCCCCGGCGAGGCCCCCCGGCCGGTGTCCCTTGACGACTTCCTCGACGGGTGGCTCATCCTGCTCTTCTACCCGCGCGACTTTTCCCTCGTCTGACCCACCGAGCTGACCGCCGTGAGCGGTCGGATCGCGGAGTTCCGCGAGCGGCAGTGCGACGTGCTCGGAGTCAGCACCGACTCGGCCGCGACCCACCAGCGGTGGCTCGCGACGCCGCCGGGCCAGGGCGGCGTAGGCCCGCTCCAGTTCCCCCTGGCGTCCGACGAAGACGGTTCGGTCGCCCGGGCCTACGGGGTGTACGTCGAGGGCCAGAAGCTCGCCCTGCGCGGACTGTTCATCATCGACCCCAACGGCGTCCTCCAGTACCAGGTGGTCCACAGCCTCAGTGTCGGCCGGAGCACCGCCGAGATCCTCCGGGTCCTCGAGGGCCTGCAAATGGGCGGGCTGTGCGCCGGCGAGCGGAAGCACGGGGAGCCGGCCCTGGACGTCGGCCGGGAACTGACCCCCGACCGGGTCCTGGGCCACTACCGGATCGAGGCGGAGCTCGGGGGCGGGTCGTTCGGCACCGTCTACCGGGCCCGCGACCGGACGCTCGAGCGGACGGTGGCCCTGAAGGTGATCCGCCCGGGCGGCCCCCTGGCCCCGGAGGCCATGCTCGCGGAGGCGCGGGCGGCGGCGGCGGTAACGCATCCGAACGTGTGCGTCATTCACGCCGTCGATTCCAGCCTGGGGCCGCCGATGATCGTCATGGAATACGTGGACGGCGAGCCGCTCTCCCGCCGGCTCCGGCCGGCGCGGCTCCCGCCGCACGAGGCCACGTCCCTCGGCCGCCAGATCGCCCTGGGAATGGCCGCGGCCCACGCCCGGGGTGTCGTTCACGGCGACCTGAAGCCGGCCAACGTCCTGGTCACGCCCGCCGGGACGGCCAAGGTCGTGGACTTCGGCATGGCCCGGCGGGACGGCGGGGACCGTGCGGGGGATCAGACCGCCCTGTGGAACCCGAGCCCGTCGGGCGGCATCTCCGGGACGCCGGCGTACATGGCCCCGGAGCAAGCCCGGGGCCAGCCGCCGACCCCCGCCAGTGACGTGTTCTCCTTGGGCCTGATCCTCTACGAGATGGCGACCGGGCGTCGGGCCCGGGCCGAGGGGAACATCCTCGAACTGCTCCGCCTGATCGACCGCGAGGCCCCGGAGACCTATGCCGGCCAGGCGGCCGAACCGTTCGCCGGCATTCTGCGCCAGGCCCTGGCCACGGACCCGGCGCAGCGACAGGTCAGCATGGCCCAAATCGCGGAGCGGCTTGCCGAACACCTCTCCTGACCGCCGGTCGCCCGGATCAGGCCCCGGGGACGCCCTCGGCGATGCCGAAGCGAACGGAAGGCCTCAGTCGGCACGATGCTCTAGTTGCGAACTGGAGAGCGGCCCCGCCGCGGAAATGACCAATGACGACCGAGAGCGAGTGCATAGTTGTGATTGCCGCGATCCACGCCGGCGACATTGCCACGTTGCAGCGGCTCCTCGCGGAGAACCCGGGCCTCGCTGCGTCCTGGCTCGGCGGTAGTGCCAAAGGGCGCACGCCTCTGCATGTGGTTGCCGACTGGCCCGGCTACTTTCCAAACGGTCCCCAGATCGTGCGGATGCTCATCGAAGCAGGGGCGGACCCGAACGCCCGAAACCCTGACCAGCCGTCCTCCGAAACGCCCTTGCACTGGGCTGCGAGCAGCGACGATGTCGACGTCGCCAGCGCACTGATCGATGGCGGTGCCGACGTGGAGGCACCGGACGGATCGATCGGCACCCCGCTCGACAATGCCATCGGCTATGCGTGCTGGCACGTCGCTCGCCTCCTCGTGCAGCGCGGTGCCAAGGTAGACAAGCTCTGGCATGCGGCCGCCCTCGGCATGTTCGAACGTCTTGAAACGTTGCTCGCCGGTCAATCCGGCACCGAGCCCGGAGCATTGTCGCAGGCCTTCTGGCACGCTTGCGCCGCCGGCCAGCGCCGGGCAGCGGAGTTGCTGCTCAACAGGGGAGCCGACCTGAATTGGGTCCCGGACTACGCCAAGGGGACTCCGTTGGACGCGGCCGGCGGCCTCGGGACTCGCCAGAACAATGTCATCAGCTGGCTTCGCGACCTGGGCGCTCGGTCCTCTGAGCAGTAGATGTGACTGGCCTCTCTATGATTGGTGGTGTCATGCTTCACACTCCGAAGTAGATAGGTACACCCAACCCGCGTTCTCAAGGCTAACCAGCGCACCGAAGAACTGACCTGGGTCAAGGACGATCCTGAGACGGCACTAACTGACTACGATGAGTCGCCGACGTCCGGACCGAACTTCGGAAGTGGGGAACTGTTCCCCCCATCGCCGGCCCATGTGGGGAAGATCCCCCGAACCGCGCGGTCGGTGGTTCGCGGTCGCAAGCGTTGCAAAGTGGCCCGGGCGGCGGTAAACTGCTTGCCGCCAAGCCGGAATCGTGTTCCGAACGGCGGCGGTCCCGGTCTCCTCACACGGTGGAAGTCACTGGTTCGAATCCAGTAGCGCCCACTCTAAGAAGCTCGGTTCGCCGGAGCACTGACGGCTCACCTGCCGACGGTCGGTGGCGCGGCGCGACACCCCGATACTCCGGTCGTCATGCCGGGCCGGTGGACCTGGCTCAGAATCAGCAGATCAAAGTGGCCGGCCCAATCCGTCCGTCGGCGGGCGGGCACGTTGGGCGAGTGTTACCATCCCCGTCGCGCTGACTTTGGTTTTTGGGCGCCCGACCGCTATGACGCCGGGCACTGGGCGTCGAGGCGCGATTGATCCTTCCTGCCAAGCTCCACGACATGGCCGTGACCCCGACATCAGAACTGGTGTTTGATTAGGAGTTTTCGTCGTCAGTGTTCCTTGCGGCAGATTGTCACGCGAACGCGCTGGCCAACGCGTAGCGGGGGCTGTCCCGGGTCGAGGACGATCAGGCATTCCAGCGTGCGGACGTCCTTGAGTTGAATGTGTTCCTCCGCAACTTCCCGCCGCTGGGTGTACCAGTCGGAGAGGCGCATCACGTGCCCGCGCCAGACGACGTCGGACGAGGCGTCGTCCTCGACCACGGCGGGCTGGCCGACCTCCACACGCCGGGCGAACGCCTGGTCCACTTCGGCCCGGACGATCCGGGGCCGGTCGGGGCAGAACTGGACCGCCATCCTCTTCGGCGGCACACTGATAAGTTCGCCGGGCGCGACCAGGATCCGCAACACCCGGCCCGCCACCGGGGCCCGCAGGGTCAGCTCCCCGAGCAGTTCTTCCGCCTGCCGCCAGCGGGCGCGCATGGTGGCCGTTTCGGCCCGGGCGAGCTGCAAATCCGTCGCCGGGTCTTGCAGCTCCAGGGTGGCCAGTTTGTACTGCTCCGACCGCGCCACCTCCTCGAACTCCTTGACCCGCTGGGCCGTGGAGGCCACCAGTTCCACCGTGGTCGGGTCGTCGCGGTAACGGCCGATCGCCTCCCCCTTCAGCTGCTCCTGTCGCCCGGTCAGGGTGTGTTGGGCGGCGGCCAGGCGAAAGCGTGCCATCTCCACGGCCGCCTGCTGGTTCTTGACCTTCAGGCGGTGCTCCTCCGGGGCCTTCTCGGCCTTGGCGAGGCGGGCGGTCGCCTCGTCCAGGACGGCTTTCGCCTCCTCGACCCGCAGCCGGGCGGCCCGGTCGTCCAGGCGAAGCAGGGGCGCGCCGGCCGGGACCGTGTCGTTTTCCCGGACCAGGACCTCTTCGACGCGGCCCGGCTGGCTGGGGTGCAGGGCGACGATCCCGCCTTCGAGGTCGGCGAACCCGAAGCAGACGACGATTTTCCTCGGGTCCTCGGCGGGCGGCACAATGGTCGCCGCCGCCGCCGCCTCGCCGGAGTGCAGGAACGGCGGGAGCACGTGCTGGCAGGCCAGGAACGCGGCCATCGCGACCACCACGAGCACTCCGAGCGTCCGGAAGACGCGGCGGGTCCAGCGGCGGATTTGACCACGGACGGAGAGGTCACCGTTGTCCGCCCCGGTCAAGGGGGCATCGCCGGCCTCAGCCGCCGGCGGCGGCTTGGGGGGTTCGAGGCTGGCCGGTCTACCGTTCATGACACCGGATTCGTGGCGGGGTCGGCCGCCGGTTCGGGCTCGGTCAGACGGCCGTCATCGAGGTGGAACATGCGGTGGGCGTACGGCGTGATGCGGGCGTCATGCGACACCACGAACACGGCGGCGCCCCGGTCCGCGGCGGCGGCCCGCAGTAGCTCGACGACCTGCCGGCCGTGCTCCCAGTCGAGGGCGCTGGTCGGCTCGTCGGCGAAGATGAACGTGGGCGCCTTGACCAAGGCCCGGCCGATGGCGACCCGCTGCTTCTCGCCGCCGGAGAGCTGTGCCGGCCGCAGGCCGACCTTCTCGCCCAGCCCCAGCAGGCGGAGCATCTCGTCCGCCCGGGCCGTGGCGGCCTCGGCCGACATCCCCTCCCCCCAGCGGAGGATGATCTCCAACTGCTGCCGGGCCGTCAGGGCGGGGAACAGGTTGTACCCCTGGAAGACGAAGCCGAAGTGGCGCTGCCGGAATTGCTTCCGCGCGGCCGCCGACAGCCGCCAAAGGTCTTGCCCGAGGGCCAGCACCCGGCCGCCGCCCGGTTGCATCAGTCCCGAGAGCAGGGCCAGGAGCGTGGACTTGCCACTCCCGGAAGGACCCATGACCAATACCAGTTCGCCCGGACGCAGCCGCAGCGTCACCTCCCGCAAGACGACGGTCCGGCCCTCCCCTTGACCGAAGGCGTGGGTGAGGCGACACCCCTCCATGCAATTCCGCTGGTCAGACATCGGCAGCTCCTTAGCGCAATAGTTCCGCGGGTTGGGCCAGGCGCAACGACCGCAAGGCGACCAGGCCGGACAGCAGAACAGTGGCGATGGTCACGGCCGCGGTCGGGCCGACCAGCCACATTGGGAAGAGCGTCCGGATCTCCAGCAGGGCCAGCGAGTCGGCCAGCGTCAGCGTCACCGGGGCGGCGATGAGCAGGCCGGCGGCCCCGACCCAGAACGACTGGGCCAGAACCGTGGTCACCACCCGCCGTGTCGGGATTCCCAGGGCTTCCAGCACGGCGTACTCCCGCCAGGACGCGGCGGTGGCCGCATACAGCGTCTGGCAAGTGATCACGACCCCGATGATCAGTCCCAGGATGGCCGACCACACCGCGGTGACGCCGGCCTTGGTCGTAGTCATCCAGTGCACCCGCGTCTGGCTGGAGAAGTCCTCGCGGGTGAACGCCGACATGAGGTGCTCCTGCCGCAGCCGCCGCACCACGGCCGCGGCGCTGCCGGGCGGCCGGCAACGGGCGAGGATGAAGATCGTCTGGTTCTGTTCGATCCCCTGGAACAGCAGGTGCGAGGTCGGCAGGGAGCAGAACAGGTACGGCGCCGCCAGGCTCTTCACGCCCCGGACCACGCCGACCAGCCGCACCCGTCGCCCCATCACCTCGGCGGTGTCCCCGATGGCGTCGAACCCCAGGCGGCTTAACTCCGACTCGTCCGCGACCACGGCGCCGGGTTCGGTGAGCTGCCGCCGCAGTGCCGGCGTCAGTTGACTGACGGCGCCCAGCGAATCGTCGTCCAGCGACGAGCCGACCACGGTACACAGCTCCGAGCGGCCGTTCCGCCGGTCGACGACGATCATGCCGATGATGTACGGTTCGGCCTGCACCACCTCCGGCTGGACGGCGACGTGGGACAGCCAGCGTTCGGGGATGGGGCGGCCGAGATCGACGCTCAGGTTCATCGGGTGGCCGATCCAGAGGTCGGCGGCGCTCAGGTCGATCGGGGTCGAGGTCAGGGAGAACTGCCCGACCAGCAACCCGCCCTGAAACAGAATCAGCACGCTGCTAAAGGCGACCGCAATGATCCCGGGCAGGAAGCGCCGGCGCTCGTGCCAGATGGTGGTCAACGAATAGCTCACGGGCCGCCTCCCCCGCCGCCCGGAAGCGCGGCCGCGAACTCCGGGGCGGGGACCGACTCGGGCCGGCGCCCGCGCGGCCGCCACCGACCCTGAGCTTCGGAGGTGAGTGTGACCGCGAAGCCGGAACGGCCCGGGGCGGCGCGGCCTGCGGGGCGGAACAATTCGTCGGCCAGGGATTGAAGTAACAGGGGCCCGGCCGTTTTCAGGAAGAAATGGTCTCCCGGCAGGAGGCGGCGGCGGAACGGCCCGGTGGTCAGCTCCCGCCAGCCCTCGAGGTCCCGCGGGGCGATCGCCTCGTCACCCAGCCCGCCGAAGGCACAG
>DASXAN010000529.1:0-1831 GCA_036406755.1 Gemmataceae bacterium | reverse complement strand
GACGACGGCAAGCTGTTCAGCATCAGCTACGCCGACGGCCAGCCGCAGCTGGTGCAGTTCCGCAACCGCGTCCCCGGGGACACGGAGCAGGCTCGGGCCGACGCGGTCCGCAGCCGGGCGAAGGAGCTGCCCGACTGGTCGGTCGAGCAGACGTTCGTGACGACCGCCGACCAGGCCGGGGCGACCCAGGGGACGGCGAGCAAGTTCTTCACCGTCCGCACCACCGAGAAGGAGCCGGACCTGGTCCAGGTCATGGTCAACCGCCTGCTGGTGGACGAGGGCGGCCAGTCGCTCTTGGAGCGGATCACGCTGGACAAGTACCAGGTGGGGAAGAACCGGGCGACGCTCCAGTTCAGTGAGCCGGCGTCGCCGGGGTATCTCAAGCTGCTCATGGCCCAGGCGTTCGAGGCCGAGGGGGTCAAGGCGCAGCAGGCCGTGTTCGACCTCCAGGGCGAGGGCACCGGCCAGGAGGGGCGGTACAAGACGATGGTCCTCGACATGACCGGCGGGGACGTCGACCAGGCCCGGCTGGAGGCCGCGCTCAAGCACACGCAGGAGAGCCTGAAGGCCCGGCCGCTGCCGGAGCGGCTGGAGAACTTCGACGCGCAGCTGGCGGCCGAAACCAGCCGCAGCGCCCTGTACGCCATCCTGGCCAGCTGGGCGGCGATCCTGCTGTTCCTCTGGTTCCGGTTCGGCAACTGGACGTTCGGGGCGGCGGCCGTCTTGTGCCTGGTCCACGACCTGTGCTTCACCCTCGGGGCGATCGCGTTCTGCCACTACGTCGTGGCCGGGGTGCCGTGGCTGGCGTCGGCGCTGGGGCTGGAGGACTTCAAGATCGACCTGCCGGCCGTGGCCGCGCTCCTGACGCTGATCGGCTACTCGGTCAGCGACACGATCGTGGTGTTCGACCGCATCCGCGAGGTCCGCGGCAAGAACCCGGTCCTGACGCCGCAGATGATCAACGACAGCGTCAACCAGACGCTGTCCCGGACGCTCTTGGCGTCGTTGACGGTGTTCCTGGTGGTGGTCGTGCTGTACTGGTTCGGCGGCGAGGGGGTCCACCTGTTCGCGTTCGTGATGGTGGTGGGCGTGATCGTCGGGACGTACAGCTCGATCTACATCGCCAGCCCGCTGCTGCTGATGTTCGGCGAGGGCACGCCGAAGACGGCCCCGGGCCGCCAGCCGGTGGCGGCCGGGGCGACGGCGTGACCCGCTCCGCGGGAAATCCCAAAACTCAAGCACCAAATCCCAAACCGACAATTGGGATTTGGTGCTTGAGTTTTGGGATTTCCGTTCGGAGAATCTCCGCATGACAACGATCGATTTAGCCGTGGTCCCCGTCGCCGGTGCCGGCACCCGCCTGCTGCCGGCCACCAAGAGCCAGCCGAAGGAGATGCTCCCGGTCGGCCGCAAGCCGGTCGTCCAGTACATCGTCGAGGAACTGGTGCAGTCCGGCGTGCGGCGGGTGCTGTTCGTCACCGGCCCGGGCAAGAACTCGATCGAAAACCACTTCGACGTCAACGCCGAGCTGGTCAACTTCCTCCGCGAGACGGGCAAGGAGGACTTGCTCGAGGAGCTGGAGTTCGAGCGGCGGAGCGTGGAGTACTGCTACACCCGCCAGCGGCGGCAGCTCGGCCTGGGGCACGCCATCCTGACCGCCCGGCCGTTCGTCGGCGATCAGCCGTTCGTCGTGGCGCTCGGCGACTCGATCATCGGCATGCACGCGGAGAGCGATGTCGTGTAGCGGATGACGCGGCTCTACCAGGAGCGCGGCGCGGCGGCGGTGATCGCCTTCGAGGAGGTCGCGGCCGACGAGGTCAGCCAATACGGC
>DASXAN010000528.1:0-7073 GCA_036406755.1 Gemmataceae bacterium | reverse complement strand
ACCAGCAGCCGCTGGGCGTGCGTCCGCCAGAGCATGTTGTCGTTGCGGAGCACGGCGACGAGTTGCTCCGGCGACGCCCCGGCCAGCGACATGGTCGTCGTGGCCGGCGGCGCCTCAGAGCGGACCAGCCGGTAGATGCGGCCGTGGGCCTTGTCCCGCAGCGGCGTCTCGTAGGCGTTGCCCTTGCCGGTGGCGAACCCCGGCGGGGTCGGGTTGTGCTGGACGATGAACGCGTACCAGTCGATCACCCAGACGTTGCCGTCCGGCCCGACGTCGGCGAACACCGGGGCGATCCACTCGTCGTCCCCGGCGACGAGGTTCCAGCCGTAGCGGGCGCGGAAGTCGGCCCCGTGCGGCTCCAGCACGAACGTCGCCGTCAGGTGCCCGGTCGGGTCGCTGACGAACGCCGTGCGGTTCCAGTACTCGCGGGGGTAGGTGCGGGCGGTATACAGGGCGTGGCCGGCCCCGGCCGTGAACCCGCCGTGCCAGTCCACCTGCCGCACCTTGTCGGTGATCGGCTCGAAGTGGTTGTCGCGGGCGATCATCGGCAGGACGCCGGCCGACCAGCCGCGGACGGCCTCGTAATACCGGTTGGGCACGGCCAGGAATACGCTCGGGCAGCCGTTGGCCGTCGAGCCGAAGACCAGCCCCTCCTCGCTGAACCCGAAGCCCCAGGAGTTGTTCGACGTGCTCCGCAGGAATTCGAGCGCGGTGACCCCGGGCCGGGAGGGCGAGGCTCCTGCCGAGCCGGCAGCGCCTCCCGGCTCGGCAGGAGCCTCGCCCTCCCGAGGCTTCTCACGCCGGCCCTCGACTTTGAAGCGGAACATCCCCTGGAGGAACGAGAGATGCCGATCGCCGACGGTGCCGCGGAAGCCGGAGTAGCCGCACATGCCGTAGAGCCAGTTGTCCAGGCCGTACCGCAGGTGGTTCGGCCCGGAGTGGGTGTCACGGGTGCCCCAGCCGGTGAACAGCACCCGCCGCTCGTCGGCCCGGTCGTCGCCGTCAGTGTCCTTGAGGAACAGGGTCTGCGGCGCCTGCGTGACGACCACGCCGCCGCGGGCGAACGCCAGACTCGTCGGGATGCTGAGCTTGTCGGCGAACACCGTCACCTTGTCAGCTTTGCCGTCGCCGTCGGTGTCTTCGAGGATGAGGATTCGGTCGTGGCCCTTGCCCTCCGGTTGCAGGTCGTTCGGATAATCGACGCTGACGGCGACCCACGCCCGGCCGCGCTCGTCCCAGGCCATCGACATCGGCTTGCCGCCGAGCAGCGTTTCGTCGGCGAACAGCCTCAGCTCGAACCCGACCGGGTAGACGTAGTGCTTCATCGACTCGGCCACGGCGAGCGGCTTCTGCATCCGCTTGATCGCCTCGCCGACGACGCCCCACTTGCGGCTCGGCGGGTAGAACGGCACGTTCGCCGGGACGTACTCGAACGGGGCCACGTCGGTCCGCTTCGGCGTCATCTCCGGGCGGTCGTCGGCGGCCGACACGGCGAGCGCCGCCAGCGGCAGGAGCCAGAGCGAGAGAACGATCGGTCGCATGGCCGGACACCCGGGGAATTAGCGGATTCTTCTGTCGCCGCCGTTGACGATAAGGTAAACCAACGGCGGCAGCAAGCGACGGCACGATGCCCATTCTCCTCGTTCCCAAACGGAGTTTGGGAACGAGGAATCAAAGTCACCGCGGCGGTTACGAGCTGCCGATCAGGACGCCGGCCAGGAAGACGAGCGTCCCGCCGAGGACGACCTGGAACACGGCCGACGGCCACGGCGTGTCCATGAACCGCCGCCGCACCCAGGCGATCACCCCCAGCTCGATGATCACGACGACGATCGCCACTGTCGTGGCCGTCCAGAAGTGCGGGATCAGGTACGGGAGCGTATGCCCGAGCCCGCCCAGGGCCGTCATCAGCCCGCACACCACGCCGCGGACCAGCGGCCGGCCGCGGCCGGTCAGGCTGCCGTCGTCGGACAGCGCTTCCGCGAACCCCATGCTGATCCCGGCCCCGATGCTGGCCGCCAGCCCGACCAGGAACGTCTGCCAGGTCCCGTTCGGATCGTTCCGCGTGGCGAACGCCGCGGCAAACAGCGGGGCGAGCGTAGACACCGACCCGTCCATCAGCCCGGCCAGGCCCGGCTGGATCACCTGCAACACGAACAGCCGGCGGCGGGCGTCCGCCTCGTGCTCCTCGTCGGAAACGATGATCGCCTCGGCCGTCTGCTCGTGCTTGCGTTCCTCTTGCGCGAGGTCGCCGAGCAGCTGGCGGATACTGGCGTCGGTGGCGCGGGCGGCGGCGGCCTCGTAGAACCGCCGCGTCTCCATCTCCATCGTCTCGACCCGCTCGCGGGCGTCGTCCGGCTCGACCGGCTTGCCGTGGACCGCCTCCCGGTGGACGAACCCCTTCACGTCGTGCCGGCGGATGAGCGGGATGTGTTCGCCGAACTTCTGCCGGTACAGGGTAATCAGCCGGTGCCGGTGGCCGTCCTCCTCGGCCTGGACGGCCCGGAACCGATCCGCCAGGGCCGGGTGCTTGGCCTGCAGCGCCGCGGCCAAGTCGGCGTAGATGCGGGCGTCCTCTTCCTCCAGCGAGATCGCCAACGCCAGGATTTCCTGCTCGCTGAGGCTGCTGAACGGTCGCATGGCGGACCCCTCCCGGCGGGCGTCCCTCTCATTGATAGGGACGGCACCCCCTGGTTTCCGGCCGGCGGAGGACATTATCATGGGGGCGGCGGGGCACCGCGGCGCCCGCCGCCCCGAGGGCCGGTCATGCTCTCGCCGTCCCACGCCCGTCGCCTGGACCGGTTCGCCCGCGCCGGCCGCCTGGCCGCGGCCGCCGTCGTCGCCGTCGCCGTCCTCGCCCTGGCCGGGTGGGGCCTCGACGTCGCAACGCTGCGGAGCGTCGTCCCCGGCCTGACGTCGATGAACCCCGGCGGCACCGCCGTCGCGTTCCTCCTGGCCGGCCTGTCGCTCTGGCTACTCATCCCCGGCCCAACGGGCGGCCGGCGACTCGTCGGCCGCGGCTTTGCCATCGGTGCCGTCCTCGTCACCATCGCGTCACTCGCGGCCATCCTGTTCGACCTCGACGCCGGCCCGGACGTCTTGCTGTTCCGCGACCGGCTCGCCGGCAACCGGATGGCCCCGAACACTGCCGCCGCACTGCTGGCCGTCGGCCTGGCCCTGCTGCTGCTCGATGTCCGCCTCCGCCCCGGGTTGTGGCCGAGCCAGCTGCTCGCCCTGGCCGCCGCCCTGCTCGGCCTGCTGACGCTGCTCGGCTATGCCTATTCGGCCGTCGTGCTCACCGGGGTGGAGCGGTTCGTGCCGATGGCCCCGAACACGGCCGCCGCCCTGGTCATCCTGGCCGGCGGCATCTTGTGCGCCCGACCGGAGCGCGGCGTGATGATGGTCGTCAGCGACGACGGGGCCGGCGGTGTCCTGGCCCGCCGGCTGCTGCCGGCCGCCGTCCTCATCCCGTTCGCCCTCGGCTGGGCGCGGTGGGCCATCCACAACTTCAAGCAACTGGACCCGGTCACCGGTTTCTCCGTATTCGTCGTCGCGACCATCGTCGCCTTCACGTCCCTGATCTGGTGGACGGCCGCGTCGATCGGCCGGCTCGACCGGGAGCGGCGGCGGGCCGAGCGGCGGCTGGCCGCCCAGTACACGGCCACCCACGTCCTGGCCGAGGCCCCGCACCCGGCCGACGCCCTTCCGAAAATCCTCCAGGCCGTGTGCGACTCGCTCGGGTTGGCGGTCGGGGCCATGTGGCAGACGGACGATTTCGTCGCGGTCCTCCGCTGCACCGGCCTGTACGCCGACCCGGCCGCCGGGGTGGACGAGTTCGCCGCCCTGAGCCGGGCGACGACGTTCCCCCGGGGGGTCGGCCTGCCCGGCCGCGTTTGGGCCGACGGCCGGCCGGTGTGGGTCATCGACGTGGTCGTGGACGCCAACTTCCCCCGCTCCCCGGCGGCGGTCCGGGCCGGGCTGCACGGGGCGTTCGCCTTCCCGGTGGCCGTGGAAGCGGACGTGCTCGGCGTCATGGAGTTCTTCGGCCGGGAGGTGCAAAAGCCGGACGACGCCCTGCTGGCGATGCTCGCCGCGATCGGGTTGCAGATCGGCCAGTTCCTCAAGCGGAAGCAGGCCGAGGACGAGCTGCGGCACGCGAAGGAGGCGGCCGAGGCGGCGACGAAGGCCAAGAGTGAGTTCCTCGCCACCATGAGCCACGAGATCCGCACGCCGATGAATGCCATCATCGGCATGACGGAATTGGCCCTCGACACCGAGCTGACCGACGAGCAGCGGGAGTCGCTGGACATGGTGAAGAAGTCGGCCGATGCCCTGCTCGCCGTCATCAACGACATCCTCGACTTCTCGAAGATCGAGGCCGGCCGGCTGGACGTGGACGTCGCGGAGTTCGGCCTGCGGGACCTGGTCGGCGACGCCCTCAGCACGCTGTCCCTGCGGGCGTACCAGAAGGGGCTGGAGCTGGCCGGCGCGATCGGCCCGGACGTGCCGGACGGCCTGGCCGGCGACGCCGGCCGGCTGCGGCAGGTGCTGGTCAACCTGGTCGGCAACGCGATCAAGTTCACGGAGAGGGGTGAAGTGGTCGTCTCGGTCGAACCGGTGAGTGGCGGAGCGGTGAGTGGTGAGTGGTCAGATGCCTCTTCACCACTCACCACTCCACCACTCACCACTCACCTGCACTTCTCCGTTCGCGACACCGGCATCGGCATCCCGCCGGACAAGCGGCAGTCGATCTTCGCGGCGTTCACCCAGGCGGATAGCTCCACGACGCGCAAGTATGGCGGCACCGGCCTCGGGCTGACCATCTCCGCCCGGCTGGTCGAGCTCATGGGCGGCCGCATCTGGGTCGAGAGTGAGGTCGGCCGGGGCAGCACGTTCCACTTCACCGCCCCGTTCGGCGTCGTCCACGGGCCGCCGACCGGCCGCCGGCCCGAAGACCTGGCCCGCGTCCGCGGCCTGCGGGTGCTGGTCGTGGACGACAACGCCACCAACCGCCGCATCCTGGAGCGGACGCTCGGCCACTGGCGCATGGTCCCGGTGTTGGCCGACGGCGGGCCGGCCGCCCTGGCCGCCCTGGGCCGGGTCGGCGGGCCGTTCGGCCTGGTCCTGCTCGACGCCCACATGCCGGGGATGGATGGGTTCGCCCTGGCGGAGCAGATCCTGGCCCGGCCGGACGCGACCGGCGTGCCGGTCCTCATGCTCACGTCCGGCGGGCAACCGGGGGACGCGGCCCGGTGCCGGGCGCTCGGCGTGGCCGGCTACCTGACCAAGCCGGTCAAGCAGGCCGATCTGTGGCGGGCGATCCTGCGGGTGCTGGATCACAGGCGGGAGGGCGAGGCTCCGGCCGAGCCGGTTGGGCAACCGGCTCGGCCGGAGCTTCGCCCTCCCGCTCTGAGCCGACCCCTTCGCGTGCTCCTGGCCGAGGACAACCCGATGAACCAGCAGCTCGCCGTCCGCCTGCTCGGCAAGCACGGCCATGCCGTTACCGTGGTCGAGACGGGTCGGGAGGCGGTCGAGGCGTTCGAGCGGGAGACGTTCGACCTCGTGCTGATGGACGTGCAGATGCCGGAGATGGACGGCCTCGCCGCCGCCGCCGCAATCCGCGCGCGGGAGGCCGAAACCGGCGGCCACGTGCCGATCATCGCCATGACCGCATACGCGCTGAAGGGCGACCGGGAGGCGTGTCTGGCGGCCGGGATGGACGGCTACGTCGCCAAGCCGATCCGCGCCGACGAGCTGCTGGCGGCGATCCAGGGCCTCGTCCCGTCCGCCGCCAATTCACCGGCAACTCCGGCCACCGAGGGGCCGCCGGGCGACGGTCCCGTCGATTTCATTGAGGCGCTCAGCCGGGTCGGCGGCGACCGCCGGCTGCTCCGTGACGTGGCCCGGACGTTCCTCGGCCAGTGCCCCGCATGGCTGACGGCGATCCGAGCGGCGGTGGCAGCGGGGGACGCGGCCGCCCTGAACGGGGCGGCCCACCCGCTCAAGGGGTCGCTCGGCCTGTTCGGGGCGAAGGCGGCGGCGGCGGCGGCCGCACGGCTGGAAACGATGGGCCGCGACGGTAAGCTGGACGACAGCCGCGACGCCCTCGCCGCCCTGGAGCGGGAGATGGCCCGGGTCACGCCGGCCCTGGCCGCCCTCGACGGCCCCGAGGCCCGCAAGCGAGCCGTGCCCGCGGCGAATCACCCCGCGGAGGGTGAACCATGACCAAGATCCTCATCGTCGACGACAACCCGGTGGACCGCCTCCTCGCCGGCCGGCTGCTCGAGAAGCCGGCCGACCCCGACGACCCGGTGGACCACCCGGCCCTGACGCCCCTGTACGCCACCAGCGGGGCCGAGGCGCTGGCCCTGCTCCAGCAGGAGCGGCCGGACGCGGTCCTCACCGACCTGCAGATGCCGGACATGGACGGGCTGGCGCTGGTGCAGCAGGTCCGGGTCAAGTACCCGCTCACCCCGGTGATCCTGATGACCGCCCACGGCAGCGAGGACGTGGCCGTGCACGCCCTCCAGCGCGGGGCGGCCAGCTACGTCCCCAAGCGCGACCTGGCCAAGGACCTGCGCGACACGGTCGCCTCCGTGCTGGAGGCCGCCCAGGCGAAGCGGGGCCACCGCCGGCTGATGGGCTACCTGACGCGGGCGGAGTCGGAGTTCGTGCTGGAGAACGACCCGGCGCTGATCCCGCCCTTGGTCGGCCACCTGAAGGAGACGCGGGCCGAGATGGGTGAACTCGACGAGACGACGCTCTTGCGGGCGTCGGTGGCGCTGCGGGAGGCGGTGCTGAACGCGATGGAGCACGGCAACCTGGAGCTCGACTCTGCCATGCGGGAGACCGACTGCGCCGCCTACCACCGGCTGGCGGAGGACCGGCGGACCCGGTCGCCGTACCGCGACCGGCGGGTGACGGTGCGGGTCCGGGAGACGCCGAAGGAGGCGCAGTACGTCATCCGCGACGAGGGCCCCGGCTTCGACCCGGCGAACCTGCCCGACCCGCTGGACCCGGCGAACATGGAAAAGGCGAGCGGCCGCGGGTTGCTGTTGATCCGCACGTTCATG
>DASXAN010000527.1:0-4051 GCA_036406755.1 Gemmataceae bacterium | reverse complement strand
CCGCTCGCCCGCCGTTGCTTGGGGTGGTGACGATGGCCCGCGACCGACCGTTCGCCCTCCACATCTCCTGGACCTGCTACGGCAACTGGCTCCCCGGCGACGCTCGCGGTTACGTCTCCGACACGCTGCTCCCGGAAGGCGGGTTCGAGCCGAAGGAGAACACGCCCGGCACCCCGTGCGCCGCGGACGACCCGTTCACGCGCCGCCGCGCCCGCCAATTGCAGACGTGGCCGGCAGTCCGCCTCTCACGACCGCAAGCCCGCATCGTCGCCGCGGCACTGGTCGCGGCCGCCGCCGAGCGCGATTGGTTCATCCCGCGGGCGGCGGTGATGGCCAACCACATTCACGTGGTCGTGACCGGTTGCCCGGACGACGGCCCGGCCGTGCGGCGGGTGTTGAAGGGGGTGAGCCAGGCCGCGCTGAGTCGGGCCGCCGGCGACCCGCGGCGGTGGTGGACGGCCGGCGGCAGCGACCGGTACCAGCACGACGCGGCGGCCATCGAGCAGGCGATCCGATACGTTGGCGATCAGGAATGGAAACTGGTCGAGATCATCGACATGGTCGTGCACGACGTCATAGACTGACCCGGGCGAGCGGCGGGGCTTGTCCCCGCCGTCTTCAAATCTCGGAGACGAACAAAGACGGCGGGGACAAGCCTCGCCGCTCGCCCGCCAATCCTACCGGTCGCGCGATTTGTTCCGCCCGCACCGACCCGGACGGGCGCAGTCTGAAAAAAAAGTGAGTTTTTCATTTGCTTCCGGCGACCCGAATGCTTACCTTTGACGGTGCTATCAACGGAAGGTACTCGCGACGGGTGGCACCGCCCCCCGTCCGCCCAACCTCTCTCCCGCGCCTGCGCCCTCGCCCGCGACCGGCCGCACGGCCCGGGGGTGGCCCGCCCGCGGGGCATCCGCGCGCGGCCGTGACTGGACGCACAGACGGGACCGACCGCGGCCCGTCCAGTGACACCGGAATCCCCGCCCGCCGGGCCGCGCGGCGGGCGGCTTCGCATACCGTCATCCCGACTCGTCAAAGGACACTCCGATGAACCCCCGCCGGTCCCGCCCGGGTTTCACGCTGATCGAGCTGCTCGTCGTCATCGCCATCATCGCCATCCTGATCGGGTTGCTGCTGCCGGCCGTGCAAAAGGTCCGCGAGGCGGCCAACCGCACCAAGTGCCTGAACAACAACAAGCAAATGGCGCTGGCCATCCACAACTTCCATGACGCCAAAGGCGTGTTACCGTCGGGCGACTGGGTGGCCGCCGATGCGAAGCCGGACGTTTACGGCTCAACCTACGACGTGTTCTGGATGCGGCTGCTGTTCCCCTATCTCGAGGTGGGCACCGCCTTGACGCAGGACCGCAACGTGACGCTGTTCATATGCCCGTCGGACCCGCGCGGGGACGTGCATTTCATCAGCGGCGGGGGGTTCACTAGCGGCTACGGGCTGACGTGGTACGTGCCGCTGGACAAGAACGGCTATGGTGACGACTACGGCGTGATCGTGTCGAACAACTACTACCGGTCCTATTGGGCGACCCAGCCCCCGCCGAACTTCACCGCCCCCAGCGAACGGCCCAGGGCCAACCCGCCGTACCCCACGTCGCCTTACCCCACGACGCGGCGGTTTACGATCATGGACATCTCGGACGGCACCAGCAACACGGCCATGATCGGCGAACGGCCGCCGAGCATCGGTTACGGCCCGCCGTCGGGCCTGCCGTCGTCCCAATACACCTATGCCGACCTGTATTGGGGTTGGTGGGATTATCCGACCATGCCCGACACCCGCACACCGATCCGGCCGACGTCCAGCGGCATCCGGGTCGACGGCCCGGCCGGCCAGTCGCCATACGGCTACATCGCCAGCGGCGGCCCGTTTTTCGGACAATCGACGTACGGTGGCAAGTCTTGCCCCAGCCCGGCCATCGCGCAGCCCGCCAGCACGGCCGACCAGTGCCCGTTCAACTCGGTGGGCAGTTTCCACGCGGGCGGGTTCTACATGCAGTTCGCCGACGGGTCAGTTCGGTTCATGACCTACGAGGGGATCAATTCGCCCATTGCCGGCAACGCGAACGTGACTTTGGGCGAGGCCCTGATCACCCGGTCGCGCGGCGAAGTCATCCCCCAGGGGCAGTTCTGACCTCGGCCGTCAGGCGGGTGATCCTGAACGGGGTCGCCCGCCCGTTACTTTTTTTGTCCGAATTCCGAACGACGCGAGAAACTCATCATGGTGCGTCATGTTCCCGGGCGCCTGGGCGGCTGGGTCGTCGCCGCGATGTTGGCCTGGGGGGCATGTGGGTGCTCCCCGGCCACCGGCAGCATCGCAGGCAAAGTGACGGTCGGCGGCAAGCCGGTGCAATCGGGGAACGTGTCCTTCGTCTCCAAGGCGGGAATGGTCTATACGGGCGGGATCGGAGCGGACAGCTCGTATCAGGTGGACGGGGTGCCGCCCGGGGAGATGACCGTCCTCGTGATCGGTCCGCCCCCGCCACAACGGCCGCCGGCCGAGATCGGGATGGGGCGAAAGATGGCGAGCGTGACCGCGCCGCCGCCGCCGACCGGCGGGCCGACTGTGGACCCGAAGTACGGCGACGCGGCTACGTCGGGCCTGCGGTATATGGTCAATCCGGGGCCGAACACCTACGACATCCCGCTGAAGTAGCCGACTCTCAGGGCGAGATGGCGCCGTCGGCGGTCGGCGCACCGGCACCTAACCCCGGCGATTTCGCATAACGTCATCCCGACCCGTCAAAGGACACGCCGATGAACCCCCGCCGGTCCCGCTCTGCCTTCACCCTGATCGAGCTGTTGGTGGTGATCGCCATCATCGCCATTCTGATCGGGCTGCTCCTGCCGGCCGTCCAGAAGGTCCGCGAGGCGGCTTACCGGACGAAATGCATGAACAACCTCAAGCAGCAGGGGCTGGCGCTGCACAACTTCCACGACGTGGAGGGCCGGTTTCCCTACGGGTTGCTGTACACGGGCATCAACAGCGACCTCAAGACGACCGGCAACATGTGCTACGGATTCCCCTGGGTCCGGCAGCTGTTCCCGTACTTCGAGCAGTCGGTCAAGTACGAAGACGGGAAGAACTACAAGATGGGGAGCTGCCCGTCCGACCCCCGCGGGAGCGACATCACCTGGAACACGTCCTTCGGCACCAGCACCGACGGCTGGGGCTTGTACTGGTACGTGCCGCTCGACCGCAACACGCCGGGCGACGGCCAGGGGCTCAAGGGCCGGCCGCCGGTAACGACCATCATCAGCAAGCGGTACGTCACCTCCCCCAAGTACGACTACGAGGAGCCGAAGAAGCAGGTCACCATCTCGATCATCACGGACGGCACGAGCAACACGGTGTGCATCGGCGAGCGGCCGCCGAACTACGATCAGTTCTGGGGCTGGTGGGACTACCCGACGGCCGACGACGTCCGCTCCCAGGCCCGGTCGACTGCGCCCTTTTACACCTCCTCGGGCCCGAATTCCGGCAACAAGCCGTGCCCCAACCCGGCCGGGCTGAGTCAGGCGACGCTGGTCAACTACTGCTATTTCAACGGCGTGTCCAGCTTCCACGTCGGCGGGGCGTTCCTGCTGTTCGACGACGGGTCGGTCCGGTTCGCGACGGACAAGGTGAACGCGACCATTAGCACCACCAACACCAGGACCGTCCTCGAAGCACTGGTGACGATCGCTGGCGGTGAGACCTTTACCAACGACTACTAAACGGCCGACCGATCACCGGCCGCATCCGCGGCGACACCGCCGGGTGGTGCCGCACCGTGATCGCTGCCGTCCGTCCGCGGAGTGGCAACCCATGTTGGTGACCCGTACCAGCCGTCGATCCGTCATTCCCCTGGCCCTGCTGCTGGCCGCGGGTTGTGGTGCGCCGCCGCCCGGGTCGGTGTCGGGCCGGGTAACGCTGGACGGCACGCCCGTCGGCGGAGGGTTCATTTCCTTCATCTCGCCATCCGGGGTCGTCGTGACGGCGAGGATCGACGCGGACGGCACGTACACGGCAGCCGGCGTGACGCCCGGTGAGGTCGTGG
>DASXAN010000526.1:0-7452 GCA_036406755.1 Gemmataceae bacterium | reverse complement strand
CCGAGGTCAGCGGCGTATCGCTGTCGCTCGCGCAGCATCCGGTTGCCGCGGAAACCGTACTGCCGCTGTTGCAGCGCATGCCGAAGCCGCTCCTGCTGTCGCGCGCGCTCCCGCGCTGCACGGCGCCCAACGTCGCGGGATACGAGATCATTCGTGAGCTGGGCCGCGGCGGCATGGGGGTCGTCTACCAGGCCCGGCAGGTCGGGCTGGACCGCGTCGTCGCCCTCAAGATGCTGCTGCCCCTGGCCGCGGCCACGCCCGAACAACTGGCCCGCTTCCGGGCCGAGGCCGAGGCGCTCGCCCGCCTGCACCACCCGAACGTCGTCCCGATTTACGACTCCGGGCAGTGCGACGGCCGGCCCTTCTTCACGATGGCGTACGTCCCCGGGCCGAGCCTGGACCGGGTCATCGGCGGCCGGGCGCAGGACGTCGGCCGTTCCGCTCATCTTGTCGAGGTGCTGGCCCGGGCCGTGCACGCCGTCCACCAGCGCGGCATCGTCCACCGCGACCTCAAGCCGGCCAACGTGCTGCTCTGGCCGGCCGCGGCCGGGGACCCGGCCGCCGCCTCGTTCCCCATCTCGCCGTCCGCGGCGGGCGTCCCGATGATCAGTGACTTCGGGCTGGCGACGGATCAGGCCGCGGGCCGCCGGCTGACCGAGACCGGGACGACGCTGGGCACCCCCGCCTACATGGCGCCGGAGCAGGTCCGCGGCCTCGCCGGCGGCGTGGGGCCGGCCGCCGACGTGTACGCCCTCGGGTCCATCCTGTACGAACTGCTGACGGGCCGCCCGCCGTTCGACGGGGCGACGCCGGCGGAGACCATCGCCCAGCTCCTGCGCGACGAGCCGGTGTCCCCGTCGCGCCTCCGGCCGCGGGTCCCGCGCGACCTGGTCACCATTTGCCTGAGGTGCCTGGAGAAGGCGCCGCGCCGGCGGTACCCCGGCGCACTGGACCTGGCCGAGGACCTGCGGCGGTTCCGGGCCGGCGAGCCGATCCTGGCTCGCCCGGCCGGGCTCGCCGAGCGGGCTTACCGGTGGTGCCGCCGCCAGCCGCTGGCCGCCGCACTGCTGGCGCTCAGCGTCGCGCTGGCCGGGGCGTTCGTGGTCACGGTCCTCGTTTACAACGCCCGCTTGAAGGACGCACTCGCCGCGGCCCAGGCCCTCGCGGAGGACCGGCGCCGCCAGGTCGTCCAACTGAACATCACCATCGGCCGGGAGGAGCTGGAGCGAGGGGACGGCTTTACCGCCTGCCTCCGCTTCACCGAGGCCCTGCGTCTCGACGACCCGGACCGGGAGCGGGACCACCGCGCGCGGATCGCCACGGCCTTGCGGCAATGCCCGCGCCTCGCCCGGCTCACGACCCTCGACAGGCCGGTCTTAGCCGCTCACCTGGAGGGACCCGAAACCGTGGTGGCCACGGTGGGCGATGGCTTCACGGTGGAGGTTTGGAACCTGGAGACGGGCCGGCCGGTCGGCCCCGGGCTCAAACATGATGCCACGCCGGTGGGCGGGGCGTTCAGCCCGGACAGCCGGTCGCTTGCCACCGTCGACGCCAACGGGGCGGTTGCCGTCTGGGACCGGCGCGCGGGTACTGCGCTGAAACTCCCCGTGGGCGGGCGAAGACCGGCCCGCACGGTGGCGTTTCTCGCCGGAGGGCGTTCGCTGCTCACCGGGCACGGCGAATCCGGGATGACCCTGTGGGACCTCACGGCACCGCAGCCTATCCCGCTGCTGGAGCTACCCGGCAGCCCGGCCATGCCCGTCACGGTCAGCCAGGATGGCCGCCGGCTGTTCACCGCCCAATCGGACGGTACGGGGCAGGTGTGGGACGCGGCGACGGGCAAGGCTGCCGGGCCGCCGATCCGGTCGGAGCCGGCGCCGGGACGGGCGGCCCTGAGCCCCGACGGCCGGCTGCTCGCCCTCGCTGACCTCGGCGGGGGGCTACGAATCTGGGACGTGGCCACCGCCCGGCCGCTGGGTAGCCCGATGAAGCCGGTGGGGGCGGTGGACCGGGTGGCCTTCAGCCCCGCCGCCGATCGTGTCCTCACCGCCGGCGGCGCCGCCGGGGTGCAGGTCTGGAAGGTGCCGACTGGCGAACTGCTCACCGAATTGCCACAGCACCATGAGCCGATCCGCCGGGCCCGGTTCAGCCCGGACGGCCGCCTCGTCGTGACGGCCGGTCCGGCGGGTGTGCGGGTGTGGGACGTGGCCACCGGACGGGCCGTTTCCCCGCCGCTGCGACACGGGATGCCGCACGCGGCTGTGGCGTGCGTCGACGGCCGCCGCCTCATCACGGTCGGTCAGGGCGGCACGGCCTGTGTGTGGGAATTGCCCCGCCCCGGCCGAACCGAACAGTGGGTCGCAGACGTGGCGGCCGACAAACGCCCGGTCGCCGAATTGACGGCCCTGGCCCAACTCCTCGCCTGCGGCCGCATCGACGAAACGCAGAGCCGCGTCGGGCTGGACACGGAGCGACTGCGCGCCGCCTGGCGACAGGTCCAACCCCCGCCGTAGCTGTGGAAACGCCGCGGGCCGCCCTCCGGGCGGCCCGCGGCGGAAAACAGGCGGGCCCTACCTGGTTACTTTTTCTGCTCCAGCTCGTGAACGCGGTTCTCCAGGTCCTGGAGCTTCTTCTCGAGCGCCGGGACCTTCTCCATCCCGGAGAAGAACGGTTGAAGCTGACCGGGGAAGTTCTCGAAGCCCTCCGGCATCCCGGGGACGAAGCCCGGCAGTCCGGCGGCGCCGGCGGGGGCGTCCTGCAGCCGCACCTTGAACTCCATCGCCTTCGCACCCCGCATCACCTTCACGGTCACGTCCTGACCGGCGCCGGCCTTCCGGACCGCCTCGCGCAGGTCCTGCGGCGTGTTCACCGCCGCGTCACCGAAGTGCGTGACCACGTCCTTGTCGGCCAGGCCCGCGGTCGCGGCCGGCGACTCCGGGAGGACGCGGGTGACGACCGCGCCTTTTTCTACGGTCACGCCCAACTGCCCCTTCAGCTCGGCCGTCAGCGGCTGCGTGAACACGCCCAGGAAGGGGCCGGACGGGCGGGCCGGCGGCTCCGCCCGGTCGCGGGACTTCGGGGCCTCGCCGAGCGCCGCGGTGACGGTCTGTTCGCGGCCGTCGCGCATGACCTTGAGCGTCACCCGGTCGCCGGGCTTGTGGCCCGAGAGCACTTGCTTGAGGTCGTCGAACGACTTGACCTCTTTGCCGTCGGCCATCACGATGCGGTCACTGCCTTTGAGGCCGGCCTTGGCGGCCGGGCTGTCCGGGGCCACGGAGTGGACCGTGACCCCGTGCGGCGTGGCCCCCGTGGCGGCCGCCTCGGCGGCCAGTCCCAGGTAGGGGCGGCCGGCGGCCCCGTCCGGGGCGGCGGTCGCCAGCGGCGCCGCCGCCAGCAGGCCGGCGAGCGCCGCCCCTGTGAACAGCTTTCGGACGATCATCGAACGCATGGCTCTCCTCAGTTGGTTGCAGGGACTCCGACACGTCTCACACCTTCCGCCAGGGTCGCGCCGGGGACGATTCCGCCCGCCGGCACGGGGCGTGACCAATCACGATTCGGATGCGGCCAGGGTCACCGTCACCTCCGCTCGCTGCCCGCCGCGCACGTAGGCGATCGTGACCGTGTCGCCGGGCTTGTAATCCTCCAGCACGCTGTACAGGTCGTTGCCCGCTCGGACCGGCCGGCCGTCGATGGCCACGACCACGTCCCCCGGGATTCGCCCGCCGGCCTCATCGACGCCGGTGCCGTGCAACTTCGCCTTCTGGGCCGGGCCGCCGGGCACCACCTCGAGGATCAGGGCGCCCTCGGTCACGCCGAGCCGGCGGGCTTGCTGGTCCGCGGCGACCTGCACGCCCAGCCGCGGGCGGACCACCTTGCCGTGGGCGATGAGCTGTGGCACCACTCGGTTCACCTCGTCCGCCGGGATGGCGAAGCCGATGCCCGCGAACGTCCCCGACGGGCTGAGGATGGCCGTGTTGACGCCGATGAGCCGGCCGGCGCTGTCGAGCAGCGGGCCGCCGGAGTTGCCGGGGTTGATCGGGGCGCTGGTCTGGATCACGCCCCGGATCGCCCGGCCGTTGGCCGACTCGATCTCACGGCCCAGGGCGCTGATGACGCCGGTCGTCAGGCTCTGGTCCAGGCCGAACGGGTTGCCGATGGCGAACGTCTTCTGGCCCACCTGGAGGTCCTGCGACGTGCCGACGGCGATCGGCTTCAGCTTGTCCCTGGGGGCGTCGATGCGGACGACCGCCAAGTCCTTGTCCGGGTAGCCCCAGATCTGCTGGCTGTCGTAACTGGACTGGTCGGCGAGGATGACTCGGACCGACCGGGCCCCGTCCACCACGTGGTAGTTGGTGACGATGAAGCCGTCGGCGTCCCAGACGAAGCCGGTGCCGGTGCCCCGCGGCACCTCGCGGACGTCGAGGGTGAGCCCGTCCCGCCGCACGCCCAGGTTGGTGACGTGGACGACCGAGGGCGAGACCGCCTTGAACAGCTCGACGGACCCTTTCTCATCCCCGTCGAGTTCGCCGCGCGGGGTGACCGCCCGCGGCGTGGCGTCGGGGGCCAGCCCGCCGACAGGCCGAACGGAGAACGCGTAGGCGGTCAGGCCGGTCAAGCCGACGACCAGGGTGGCCAGCGTGAGTAGGCGCAGGCCCAACCCCCTCGGACTTTTTCGCACCCGCGGCGGGGCGTACCCGTTGAGCAGGCAGTGGTGGCATGGGGTCATGGGATGGCCCTCCGTACGAGGAAGGTTGATGGACTCCGTCGGGCAGCGGTCGTCGGCACGCCGGCCTCTGGTGCGTGCTCACTCCACGACTCAAGCCGAGAGTTGTCCGCGAAATCTGCCAGGCCCGGTCAGGATTTTCGTGGAATCGGCCGCCGGCTCAGGTCGGGCGAACGATGTCAACCCGGTGGCCGGCATTCATGGCGTCAGGTGGAGCGAGGGACGGGGAGAGCGAGGTCCGGGCGACCGGGACGAGTGGCCCGATCCCGGCGAGGCCGGGGAAAAACGTGGCGCCAAGCGGACGTCACGTGGAGATTTCGGGAGGCGCCGGTGGACTGGCGGGGGAAAACGACCCAAGAGGTGAAACGGGCGATTTTCCACCTGGAAAACCGCCCGTTTGCGAGCGGAGGGTGTGGGATTCGAACCCACGGTGGGGTTGCCCCCACGACGGTTTTCAAGACCGTTGCCTTAAACCGCTCAGCCAACCCTCCGGCGGCTGTCCGGATTGTACCCGCCGGCCGCCGCCGGTCCAAGCCGGTCCGCCGTCATCGGCCGTGTCACACGGTGGCCGGGTCCACGACGGTGACGCCGGGGCCGGTGGCGGCCAGGCGGGCGAAGTGCCGGACGTTGAACGTCAGCAGGTGCGTGACGCCGTGGACGTGGCAGACGGCCACGAGCCGGGCGTCGTGGACCTGCTTGCCGGTGACGCCGAGCGCCCGGACGATGGCCTTCCAGGCGGGGAAGATGTCGGGCGTCTCCGGCAGGACCGGGAACGTGGCCTCGAACAGCGCGGCTTTGTTCTCGGTCGCGGTTACAGACAGGCCCAGGCCGTTCGCCGTCCGCGCCCGCGTGGCCGTGTTCCGGAATTCGATCAGGTTCTGCGGGGTGAGAAACAGGGACTCGCCCCGCTGGTGCAACGTCAGCGCGGCATGAACCGCCTGGGGATAGAGCGCGTCAACGGTGTTGGCCAAGCGGACCAGAATAGTCGTGTCCACGAGGTAAGGCATCAGTCGTACAGCTCTTCGCTGCTCAGCGCCTCGTTGGAGAGGGATACGCCACAGTCCGTCCCGATGCTCAGGATGCGCGCCTCCCACTCGTCCCGCGGCACGAGCGGCTCGAACCGCCGCCGCAGCGTGTCCACGACCAGCGCCTCGGGCGTCGTCCCCTGGCGCTGCGCCTGTTCGATGATCGCCTTTTCGACCTCGGGGGGCAGTTGCACCGTCATGTCCGATTCCCTCCGTTGGGTAACACGCCCTGATTGTACCAGCCGCGGCGGTCACGGCGCCCGGCGGACGCAGTTCCGGCCGGCCCGCTTCGCCTCGTACAGCGCCGCGTCCGCCCGCCCCAGCAGCCGGCCCGGGTCCGGGCCCTGCGGCACCGCCGCCGCCACCCCCAGGCTGCACGTCACCACCCCGATTTCCGAGTGGCTGTGCCCGATCCCCTCGTCCGCCACCCGCCGGGCCAGCCGCTCCGCCGTCCGGGCCGCGTCGTCGAGCGCCATTCCCGGCAGGAGCACCACGAACTCCTCCCCGCCGTAGCGGGCCAGGAGTTCGCCGCTCCGCTGCAACCCCGCGGCCAGCGCCTCCGCCACCCGCCGCAGGCACTCGTCCCCGGCCGGGTGGCCGTAGGTGTCGTTGAACAGCTTGAAGTGGTCCAGGTCGATGAGGATGATGGCCAGCGGCTGCCCGGCCCGGTCGCACCGCCGCCACTCCTTGTCCAGCGACTCGTCGAACCGCCGGCGGTTGGCCACCCCCGTCACCGGGTCGTACCCGGCCAGCCGCCGCAGCTGGGTGTTCGACGCCGCCAGCTCGTGCGTCCGCAGCCGCACCCGCGCCTCCAGCGACTCCAACGCCGCCGCCAGGTCCCGCTCGGCCGCGTCCCGCTGGGCGATCACCCCGAGCAGCACCAGGGCCGTCGTCGCCACCGTGGCCACGAACGCTTGCAGCTGGATCAGCGACTCGTTCACCGACGGAACGTGGAACGCCCCGGCCCCGCCGACGGTGACGGCCACGGCCACCCCGGCCGTCACGGCCGTCAGGGCGGTGGCCCCGCGGGGGCCGAACCGGAACGCCGCCCAGATCAGCGGCGGCAGGAACAGGTACTCCAGCGGGTCGTCGGTCCGGGCGATCGCCCCGCCGACGGCGAACGGCAACGCCAGCAGCACGGCCAGCTCCGGCAGTCGGGCGAACGGCCCCGCCGCCCGCCGCCGGCCGGGCGCCCACGCCAGGATGAGCGGGGCGACGACCAGCACCCCGGACACGTCGCCCATCCACCACGTCAGCCAGGACTCGCCCCGCCGGGCCGGGTCGAGCAGGCCGGCCAGGGTCAGCCCGGCCGTACCGACGGTGGCGTTGATCAGGCACCCGAGCAGGCTGGCGGCGACGAACGCGGCGGCGTCCCGGGCCCGGCCGAACGGGGTCACGGCCCCGTCGGCCAGCCGGCGGAACAGGCCGGCGGCGATGATCGCCTGGAGGGCGGCCCCGGCGGCGACCGCGGCGGCACAGACGAGGAGCGGGTCGGGGTAGGCCGGGCGGGGGCCGAGGCGGAGCAGGTCGGGGCGGGCCAGGACGGCGGCGTTGACGGCGAACGACCCGAGCCAGACGCCGGCCCACAGCCGCGGGCCGCCCAGCAGCACCGCCGCCAGCGCCACTCCCGAAGCCGGGAACACGGCCGACGCGGTGAACGGCGGCAGGACGGCCAGGGCCAGCCCGCCGCCGGCGGCGGCCGCG